>JAYSQG010000073.1:0-41108 GCA_043721685.1 Saprospiraceae bacterium
TCCTCTGTCGAGGAACGCGCTTCCTCTGTGCGGGAACACGCTTCCTCTGTGAAGGAATGCACTTCCTCTGTCGAGGAACGCACTTCCTCTGTGTAGGAAGAGGTCTCCTCTGTGAAGGAATTTATGACTTCTCTTAAATTATTGATTTTAAGTGAATACTGGTAACTTCGGATAACTCAATTTGATACTTAAAAATGCCGTTAGGCATGGGAATAAGCCTATTTCAGTTTATCAATAAAACCCAACATCAAAACAGCATCTTCTTCATCAATAGGGTTACTGATGTCGTTTTCTTTGCAAAATGCTAAGATTTCCTCTCGTTTAGGACGTGAAACAGCGGCGGTGACTTTCAAAATATCTCCTTTTGATAGTTTTATTTTTGTCGTTTTTTTGTTTGAATCAATGACATAATACGATTCTACGGACTCAAAACTGTCGTACTTTCTGCCAACAACTGCCACACCTTTGTCAACATAGTCGGCTTTGATGAATGTTTTCTGTGTATGTTTCACTAAAGAGTATTGATGCCCTTCAAAAATGATTTGGACATAACGAAGCATCGTCGGAAATTCAGGCAATAAACGTTTTCGA
This sequence comes from Saprospiraceae bacterium, assembly GCA_043721685.1. Taxonomy (GTDB): domain Bacteria; phylum Bacteroidota; class Bacteroidia; order Chitinophagales; family Saprospiraceae; genus JAAFJT01. Next base: position 592 of record JAYSQG010000073.1, read on the forward strand.
TACATCAAAAAGGTGTCTTTGAATGTCAAATCAAGCCCCATGATGCGTTTGTCTGTCAAAATGCGTTCTATTTTATCACCCGTCAAAACCCAAATCTCACTCTCTCTTCGGCATTGAGTTTGAACTTTAAATGTGGGTCTTCTGAACGGCTCGAATCGGTCAAAATAATATTGCCTTCTTTCCATTCATCGAAGACGAAAGGGTGTCCGCGCAATTCGACTTCTGGGTTTTTAGTCGTCATCAAAGGTTGGTTGCCGCGTAGGACGCTCGACCAATCGTTTTTAGAAAGTCTCCCTATATTGTTTGTTGGCGTATTTTGTTCTTTTCCTTCCATAAACAGAAGCAAACAAAGGAGTGTAAAGATGTTTGATTTCATGACTTATTTATTTAAAAATGAAAGAGTAAAGAGTGAGACAAAATTGATGGTTTTTATGCAGAAAAAAATGATTATTTACTGAGGGGTATTATTACTTTAACGACTATTCATTGGAATCATCGAAGTATATATATCTTTGTTGGTAACCAATCATTCATTTTCTAACAATAAAAACATCTTTAAATGTCAAAACAAAACGTCCTTCTCTCTTTCCTTCTATTGTTGTCACTCCAAATCTTCTCACAACCTAAAATCATGGGTTTTACACCTGCCAATGCCGCTAAACAAGCCGACTGGGAAAAACAATTCGATGCGCAACTCAATCCACAGAACTTAGATACGTGGATGCAATTCCTCACGTCGCATCCACATCACGTCGGCTCGCCGCATGACAAAGCAAATGCCGACTATATGCTCAATTTATTCAAAAGTTGGGGCTTCGATGCTAAAATTGAGACCTATAATGTCTTATTTCCAACACCTAAGACAAGGATTTTAGAATTGTTGGGTACAAAACCTTATAAAGCTAAACTGGAAGAATCCGCTTTGAAAGAAGACAAAACAAGCGGACAGAAATCGGAGCAATTGCCGAGCTATAATGCCTTCTCTGCCGATGGCGATGTGACCGCAGAATTGGTCTTTGTCAATCGCGGCATCCCTGCCGATTATGAAGAATTGGACAAAATGGGCATTGATGTCAAAGGTAAAATCGTGATTGCCAAATACGGCGGTTCATGGCGGGGCATCAAACCCAAAGTAGCGGCTGAACATGGTGCCATTGGTTGCATCATCTATTCCGACCCTGCTGACGATGGTTATGTGCAAGGCGATGTCTATCCAGTCGGTCCGTTTCGTCCCAAAGATGGGGTGCAACGTGGTTCGGTCATGGATATGCCTGTCCATCCTGGCGACCCTTTGACGCCGAATGTCGGTTCAACGGCAGATGCCAAACGTTTGGATAGAAAAGATGCGATTACCATTATGAAAATCCCTGTTTTGCCTATTTCTTATGAAGATGCGTTGCCGTTGTTGTCGTCTTTGGGCGGTGAAGTTGTGCCTGAAAAATGGCGTGGCGGCTTGCCCATTACGTATCATGTGGGACCGAGCAAAGACAAAGTGCATCTGCAATTGGCTTTTAATTGGGACACCAAGCCTGTCAACAATGTCATCGCTAAAATGGTTGGTAGTGAATATCCCGACGAATGGGTGATTCGTGGTAATCACCACGATGGTTGGGTCAATGGTGCAGGCGACCCCGTCAGTGGCTTAGTTGCTGAGTTAGAAGAAGCGCGGGCTGTTGGAGAATTGGCAAAAAAAGGTTTTAAACCCAAGCGTACCCTCGTGTATTGTGCATGGGATGGCGAAGAACAAGGTTTGTTGGGTTCTACGGAATGGGTGGAGCATCATCAAGACGAATTGAAGCAAAAAGCTGTGGCATACATCAATTCCGATGGCAATGAGCGCGGTTTTATCGGCGCAAGTGGTTCTCATACTTTGGAGACGTTTTTTAATGAAATTACTGAGGGGGTCATGGATCCACAAACGGGCATCTCGATTAAAGATAGGCGCTATGCACATACCGTTGTTGGAGCGGATAATAACAGCCGCGCTAAACTTTTGGGCAATAAACACATGAAACTCGGTGCTTTGGGTTCGGGTTCTGACTATTCGCCTTTCTTTCAACATCTCGGTATTGCCTCCATGAATCTCGGTTTTGGTGGTGAAGGGGAAGATGGTCAATACCATTCCATTTACGATTCTTACGATGAGTTTGTCCGTTTCAAAGACCCGGGTTTTAAATATGGTGTGGCTTTGTCGAAAACCGCAGGACGTGTCACGATGCGTTTAGCAAATGCCGATGCTTTGCCTTTTGATTTCAATACGTTTTATAAAACCGTTAATGACTATGCCGCTGATGTGAAATCACTTTTAGACAATACACGGACAGAAACAGAGACGGAAAACAAAATGATTAAAGAAAAACTGTTTGACGTAGCGAAAGACCCAACGAAACAATATAAATCGCCAACGGCAAAAGACATTGTCCCTTTCCTCAATTTCAGTGCTTTGGACAATGCTTTGGTCGCTTTGAAAACCGCTACTGAAGACTTTCAAAAACTGTATGATAAAGCTGCACAATTGCCTGCTCAAAAGCAGCAACAACTCAATGCTCTTTTGTACAAAGCGGAAAGAAGTCTTTTACAAGAGAAAGGTTTGCCGCGCCGTGAGTGGTACAAACACCAAATCTATGCACCTGGTTATTACACAGGTTATGGTGTGAAGACATTGCCGGGTATTCGAGAAGGCATCGAGGAAAGGCATTGGCAAGAAGCGCAAAATCATATTGGCATCGTCGCTAAAACGATTCAATCTTATACGAATGAGATTCAAAAAGCGATAGCGATTTTAAAGTAGAGGGATTTCATGTTCGGGGAACTTTCAAAGTTCCCCGAACATTTTACGATTTTTAGAGAGGGGAACACCAAATGTTCCCCTCTCTTTGTGTATAAGTCCTTCATAAGTGGCTATGGGCTGTTGATAAATGATTTCGCTCTGTTAATAAGGGTCATTTTTGCACTTGTAACTCTAAGTAGATTGTGGATAAATGTATGCTGTGTTCAGTTAATCCACAATGTTCTGTGTATAAATGAATCTAACTGTTGATAACTTGAGAATAAGTGTTCAAAATTAGGATTCAATATTGTTTATAAGAAGAAAGTATGTGTTTATAAAAACCAAAACCTGTTGATAAGTTGTTTTTGTTGGATTTTGTTGTTTTAAAGATGTGGATAAATGTTTTAAGTAGCTCAACATAAATAATCGACATTTTTTAAAACACATAGACAGAGTAGAGCACATAGTTTTATATAAAAAATTCAAAAAAGACTATGTGTCCTATCTGACTATGTGTTTAAAAAAAAACTACCGTTTAAAAATGTTGAACTACTTATAGTTTCCACAAAGTGTCTTCCTTAAGTCCAAATCGTACAATTAAAGAGAGGGGAATATCAATTGTTCCCCTCTCTTTGTGCATAAGTCCTTCATAAGTGGCTATGGGCTGTTGATAAATGATTCCGCTCTGTTAATAAGAAGGTTTTTTTATACTTGCAAGCCCTTGTGTGTTGTGGATAAGTGTAAGTTGAGAAAATGTAATCCACAATGCACTGTGTATAAATCAATTTTACTGTGGATAACGTTGAAATGGAGGTTCAAAACAAAGCTTAAGATTTGTTTATAACTCAAGCATGATTGTTTGTAAAGCTCAAAACCTGTTGATAAGCCTTTTATAGGTTATTATAGGTGTTGATAACGCTACCCGCCCACTTTTGCACAATTATTTATATCGTTTCCCTTTCTTGAACACCATATCCACCCGTTGCAGCAGATTGATATACCGCAATACATCGCCACGAACGGCTATAATATCGGCTTGTTTGCCTTCCGATATCGTACCTACTTTGTTTTCAACGCCTTGAAAAACAGCAGGCCAGTAAGTAGCGGACTTAATGGCGAGTAAAGGGTCAATCCCCATTTCACGTACCCAAATATCGAGTTCGTTCCATGTGCTTTGGCTGTGAAACTTCATCGGAATACCCGAGTCTGTGCCTATCAACATCACCACACCGCTTTCTTTGAGTTGTTGAAACTTCCGTTTTAAGGTCGGCTTGCGATAAGCTGTGACTTGAAAATAACTCAAACGAGACGGATAGTGCAGGCTCTCTTGAATATCGCGGACTATTGAATCCGGTAAACCCACATGCCAAGATGGATTGTCTAGCATTTCGGGATTGTCGCGCACATAATCGTAGTTGAACAAACCCTCAATCGTTGGTGTCCAAAACAATTTGGTATTGGAGTTGGCTGTCCGTTCACGTATCATATTGATGATGTCTTCTGGATATTCGGGCGCCATTGCCAAGCCTGTGTGTTCAAAACAATCGGCGCCTGCTTTCAAAGCACGTCGAATTTCTTCGGGGCGATGGCTGTGCGCCACCACTTTGAGTTTCCATTTATGGGCTTCATCCACGATTGCCATCACTTCATCCATCTCCATTAGGTCTTGATCAATCAATTTGATGCAATCAACACCTGCTTTTGCCAATTTCTGAACCTTTGCTCGCGCATCAGCCACACCTTTAACGCCCCAACGAAACGCTTCTGTTCCGGGATACGGTTCGTGCTGGATAAAAGGTCCAGACATATACATCGTGGGTCCATCGAGTTCACCGCGATTGATGGCATTGCGGACATTAATGGATGCTTCAAGCGGTGCACCCAAATCTCGTGCGCTTGTGACACCCGCCAGCAACAATTGTTTGGCAGACGCAGGCATGATAACAGATTCGAGCACAGGCAAATAGGTTTTGTCCCAATGCGTATAATCTGAATGTCCATTAATCATCAGATGCACGTGCATATCCCACAAGCCAGGCAGGACGGACATCCCCTCAGTAGAAACGATTTCTGCATCTTTTGGAATGTCTATGGCACCGACTTGACCAATCTTGACGATTTTATCGCCTTCGATGAGTATGACAGAATTCCGCAGCGGTGTTCCGCCAAATCCATCAATCAAAGTGCCGCCAACAAGGGCTTTTTTGTTTTGACCAAAAACACTCGAAACGAGTAAAAGGCACGCCACGCATAAAGTAATGTTTTTCATTTTTTAATAGATTGTTTGATGATGTAAATACGCAATAGTTTGCTTTGCAAAAATAACAAATTAGCGGGCTTTATGCTTTTTATGTGGTGTTTCGGTTTGTATTTGCATAAAAAAAAGCCTTACCCTTCGTGTTTACGGGGCAAGGCTTTTTTGTTGTGTTACTGATTGAACATCACGATATAGTCGGGAGGGGGCTTTTCTGTTACTATTAAGCGATTGTCTCCAATCTAAGCCACTGCATAGCCTGTAAAAGGGCGATTATAAGGTGCTTGGAATGCCAAGACTATATCGGCTTTATCAATACCCTGTTCTTCCAATTTACCAACTAAATCTGAATCTGAAGCATCTTCCTGTACCCATACTTTACCATTTTTTATATCAATATGAAATATAGGATAATAGACCCGTTGTGATCCCTCCCAACCAATATTTAAAATTTGGTAGTGGTCATTTTTTGTATCAATAATAAGTTGTTCTTCCAATTCATTTTGTGGATTTGGATTCGTATAGGGCATGTCTGCATATTTTTGCAATATGTCAACGATGATTGAGCGATAAGTATCTAATTTATTATCCATTTGACGATTCTTTTTGTGATATTATTGAAAACGATTAAATCTATATGGTCTTTTTCGACAATGGTTTTAATAAGCGGTTTCTGAAAAAACGTATTAAAAATGGTTTCTTCAATAGCTAAATACAATTTCTTCTTTCCCTTTTTCGGCAGCAAAGACTTGTTCTGCAGCTAAATCTATTTCTAACCGTAGTCCGATTGTTTTAATGATGAACGGGTCAGCTGTGATTGTCCATCCATCTGCTTCCAAAGCTTCTCTGACAACTTGATGAAAAAAATCTCTTGCCATGTTTTAATCGGTTTCGTTTTATCATAATTTTTGTTCGTAGCAAAATTACGGCTTTTATTTTAAATGGGGTACCCCTATTATTTTCTCAAAAAAAAGCCTTGCCCTGCGAAACACAGAGGGCAAGGCTTTTTTTGTTGTTTTTCTGATCCAAAGGATTCTTTCGTCCAAATGGACTCTTTTGGAGAAAGGGGGACTCACATCTGCTCACCCATTCTATTTCGCTTTTAGTTCTGCCAGTTCCTTTTTGTAGTCTTCTGAAAGCGGTCGGCGACGGAGCAGGTCTTCACACAATGCGATGGCTTCTTTATAGTTCTTTTTCTTTTTCGCTTTTTCGAATGCCTTGACGATGTCTTGATGGGTTGGGCAAGGCGTACCATAACCCACGACCAACATGGATGCTTTTGGTCTTTCTTTGTCTTCTTCCATACAAAAGGCGATTGAAAAATTCAATGTGGTATAATCTGTGGTTTTTATCCACTTGCCTTTTGTGCCTATCAAGCATCTGATCACTTCGTCTTCAATGCCCATGCCCAATTCCAGGTCATTCGTAAAGTGTAAAGAATCTATACCGCCCGTTGGTCGTATTTTTAGAGAGATGAGCAGCGTACCCAAACGACAGTTGAATCGTGCGTCGTGTGGAAACCGCACGTTTTGTCCAAAATACTTAAAAAAGGCTTTTTGTCCGCCTTCGTATCGTTGGTCTAATGCTTGGAATGCCACAGAATCTATTTGTTCTTGTGTCTCCTTTTGAGCAGATAAACATAAGGCGTGGCAAGTCAATAGGGTGATGAGGATTGTTTTTTGCATCATGGTTGTTGTTATAATGCTGTAAAAGGGTTGCGGCATTGTTTTTATTTACTTTTTACTGAGGGGGGGCTGTTTGTTTTTATAATTGGTTGCTCACGTCTGAAGACGTACCCAGATAGTCTGTTGCTCCTTTGGAAAGGCTTACGAGCGCATACTTTTTATAATCAGGTTATGTTGTTAGAATCAGTTTATTTAAAATACCCTGTGCCTTTTTGATTGCTGCATTTTGGTCTGTATTATTTTTGAAAAATATATGCGAAACGAAAACATTACCTCCACTTTCATTAAAAAATACGCGTAAAGCGGAAGGCGAAAATATCCGTAATTCATAAACATTACATTTTGGATTATTGGGTGTAACATCTCTTATAAGTCCTCGTTCTCCATCAGCAAAATAAGGTGTTATGCCTTTCCTCTCTTTAGCACGTTTGAAATGTTCAATTATTGATTTTTGCTCTTCATTGGTCAATTTAGGAAAATCCTTTTCAAACTGATTTGAAAAAGTGTAATTACCCAATTCGTGTTTTAATTGATCAATATTAGATAAATTGACAGCATTTAAACTTTCAATTTTAGACCTTATTATCTTAGTATTATCTTCGTTACCAAAAGATTATCAATCTCTAAATCAGGTGCTTCTATTTGTGGTTTCAAGCAAAGTACGTGCTGCTTTAAATCATTATGAAGTGCAGATGTAAAAATAAAGCCTTTATTTTCATGTACTAAAGCAAGATTCAATGCAGTATGATTGTATTTGTTGATAGGTAAAAAATAGTCTATTGTCAATAATTGTTCAATAATGGCTTCATTTAATTTGAAATGTGCTTCTACTGGATATCTTTGAAAATAAGAAAATGCCAATCTTTTTAGGCTGCCATCTCCGATTTTACTAATTGTATCTTCCAAAGAATACGTATTACCTAAAAACAATTCAGAAGGTAGTTTTTCTGTAACAATTGCCTTTTCGATATTCAAATCCTCTGTTGTTAGTTTATTAAACTCAACCAATGTTTTTGACAAATGAGTGATAAACTCATACTGATTGCTACAAGGCGGCAAACAATCATTAAAGTAAAATTTATGCATTGCTATAATAATTTTGAAGCGTTAATTTCAAATTGGTCAAATAGTCCTTGTGGCCAGTGTGCTATTCTGCCATTTTTATCTAATTCAGCTTCTTGTACGTCTGTATTGGCGTTTTTATCCAGTTCAAACCAATATATTTTTACCTTTTCATGGAAGTTAGCTATACTATTTTTAGCGTGTATTCTAATACCGTCAAAAAGATGGTCGCTATGTGTTTCAATCACAACTTGAACACCTGATTCAACACAAAGTGAAATAAGCAGCGCCATTTCTGTTTGACCTTTCGGATGCAAATGTGCTTCGGGGTTTTCTATCATCACTATACTATTCGGAGTGACACTTCCTAATAACAAAGCTGTGATAACTGGAAGAGCATAACTTAAACCAAAGCCAACATTTTTTGCTCGATGTCCGTTGAAGGTACTATAAGATGAATCACTCCTCTTTTGCAGCTCATGTTTAAATTTCACATTAGGTGAGATAACACCTAACCAAGCATTTAAATTAAATAAAAAAGTATCGCCTTCGGACTTTTCATGTTTAAGTAAGTCATTAAGTATATAATCGCCATATACGTCTATACATTGTAACACATTTTCACCTTTTTTTCCTAATTTATTTGTCCCTATGTGAATAGGAATTGACGTTTCAGGACCGAAGCGGTCTGCTGAGATATAAATAATTTCGGGAAATAGAACAATACCTTCTTTTGTACTTGAGTTGTTTTTTACGGTAACACTACTTCCATTGTCAAAATAGCCATTGATTTCGATTCCTTCCTTCGAATAGGCATTTGCGGATTCTTTTATATCGCCATGCCCTTCCAAGTAGATGTCTTTATCATTTGCTGCTTTTTCTAAAAGCAGCAAAGCTTGAATAACGCTGCTTTTGCCACTGCTATTCAACCCTGTTAACAAGGTTAAATGCCCTAAGTCAAAAGAATCGGAAACAAAAGATTTGAAACCATTGAGTTCTATGCTATTAATCATGTATATTTTTATTTATAAGCTTCTGAATTTCTTCAAACCTGGTTTTAACGGATGGTGCTTTCATACTGTCGCGAGAAATATCCAAATGAAATCTGCCAGTAGTGAGTAAGATTGAATATTCGAATATTAATGCTTCGCTATTGTTCTGTAATTTCTGAAATGATTCATCCGAAAGTTTTGCTAAAAGTACTCCCCACATTTCAAATAAGGATTTATTTATGGAGCTTCTTGCATTGTTGCCGTAGCTTTTACGAAATGTGTGTTTACCAAATACAGCCCTTGAACGCAACATGCCTTTTTTGAACAGTTCTTTAATATTATCAATGTTCATACGGTTTATATCTTCGATTTTGATTCTTTTTTCTTTATCTTTTGCCAATATACGCTTAAACTCATTGCTGTCTAAATTGGGTAAAGCATTGATGATAATCATAGTATCACTTAAAAAGCTATCTATCCCAATGGTGCGGGTATAGGTTGTAGAATCTCGAATTAAAAATGCTAAAAATCTCAATATTAATTCTCTATCTTCCATTCGGAGGCTTTTAATGGAACTACTCGTTGCGTTTAAAAATTCAGAATATTGAGACAATTCTTTTAGTAATTTTGTCGAATGACCTATATACAACGCATTGCGAATCTCTTGACTACTAAGGGGTAACCCCCCTTTATTGATTCTATTAAAAATATTTCTTCTGACTTCTTCTGGTGTTCCAGGATTTATTATTGTAAAAGAGAATACCGTCTCTAATATGCGATTTTGAATATTGGAGGGTAAGTCATTAAAGCTTTTATCTTCAAAATCTTTCCAAAACTCCAAACCGTTTAATTTAAAACCATTACCTTCTATTGCTTCATGGGGATTTTTAAGATAAGCATCGCCTAAAATAAAACTTCGGATTGTACTAAGTCTTTGTAAACCATCCACTACCGTATAAATCCCTTTTTCATCTGAAGAGACATAAAACATAGGCAAGGGTATCTTGAGCATAAGAGACTCGATAAGTTGTGATTTACGAACATTATCCCATACTTCATTGCGCTGAAAATCTGGGTTTAGAATTATAGTTTTTTGCTTGAGCCTACGCAAACACGTTTCCATTGTTACTGGTTTTGTATCAATAGATATTTCTTCGGGGTCGAAAGGATAATTAAAACTTTCTTCTTCCTCATGTTCAATGCCTGATAAGTTTTCGATAATATTTTCTAAACTAATATCATCGGTAACTGACTCCAATTCAATTATATCATTTTCCATGTCATTTTCTTTTTCTGCAAAGTTAATTTTTATATTTTTATTCCTATTCTACTTTTTGTCTTTAATTTATGCTTTTATACTGAGGGGTACTAAATCACCCACATCTCCCTCGTCACTGCAAAATCGTCAGAGAACGATTTTAATAACCTGATTGTTCCAACTTAGGAGCAGGTTCACGGAACGTCGCCCATATTTTTATTTCTATGCTACGAAGTCACCCTGTCACTAAGCTTCTGAACATCAATGACTCACCGCTCAAACCGCTCCCCCAAATGCCACAAAAAATTTCCACCTTCGGAAAATGCGTTTTAGGCATCGGCAAATACAATTGTGTCCCCGCCAAAGCATTCAAACTATACGAAACGGCTGTATCTTCTTTGAAATGACGCGACACGACGACGCGATATTTTTCATCAATGCCAATAATGCCTCTATCATAAGCGCGATGCAGATTCGGACATAAAGCAAAACCATTGGAAACGGTATCATCGTTGGAAATACGGAGGGGTCTGATGGGACAAGTATCAATCAATTGATAACCATGCGTTGAGGTCACGCGCTTATAAGCGGTTTTGCCCTGTTTCAGCTTTTGTAGCTTGGATGTATAAACTTGGAGAACATCGTTTTGAGTCATGCGCGTATGGGTTAAAAAGGTATAAACAAACAATTTTGGCTTTTGAACTCGACATTGCCGCTGATTAACAGTTCTTCTCCCACGTTTTATTATGGCGCATGTTTACACATCACAAATAAACACATTATACCCCAGTCTCCAAAACAAAATTGAATAAATATTATAAATACAGATAACTTCGGAAATCTGCTAAAAGCGACAAATCCTAACGGATTAATTAGGTTTGCGGAGGTTTCCCAATTTTACCAGAAAATAGAATGAATTATTCAAATCCACAAAGGCAGAACGTCATTGTTTTCTTATAAGCTGCTTATCCGCCTAAAAATACGACGCCTAAACGCATCTAACATATTGAAACCCCCGATTTCAATCGGGGGGGTATGAACAACCACCTTCCCCTGCATCTATCATCTTTTCAAAACAGCACATCAAGGTTTATTTTATGCGATGTTCTGAAAAGATGATAGATGTGAGTCGTGGGTTATTTTGACCCACCGATTAAAATCGGTGGTTTCAATATGTTAGATGCTTTAACCGCTTATTTAGGACTCTAAAATTTAAGCGGAAGTGGTGTTTTGACGGTTTCTGAAACGCATACCTATTTTACATGTTCGCGACTCATGCAAATAATGGGTTTCCATGTGCAGTAAAAGACGGGTTTACGGTAGGGATAAAATTATAGGAATATTTTTATATCAGAAGGTAACTTTGGAATTTATTTATACGTTTCTTAAAAATATAGGACGTGTTTTCGTTTATCATCATCGGGGTAGGCTCGTTTCGTTTCTTCGATTCAAAAAGATGTCACCGCTTCCTAAAATTGCGCAGGGTTAGTCAAAGAGACAACTGCAATACGCAACTCTGCTTTTTTGATGTGTTTATGTGCGTGTGCAATTCATTTATGAACGCATACAATTCGTTTATGAGCGTGTAGAAATCATTTATGAACGCATACAATTCGTTTATGAGCGTGTGCAATTCATTTATGAGCATGTACAATCCATTTATGAAGATGTGCAATTCATTTATGAACGCATGAAATTCATTTATGAACGTGTGCAATTCATTTATGAGTGTGTACAATTCATTTATGAGCGCGTGCAAATCATTTTTTACCCCAGAGATTTAGGTATAGTAGACAGAAAATGAATAGATTTTTTATTTTTTTTTGCAAAAAAAAACAAAAATCTATTCATTTTCTGTCTACTATACCTGATTAACAAACTAAAAACCTGTTTTTTCATATAAAAACCAAGAAAATGGCAGTCGCAAAATATAATTGTTCACAAACCACTTTATATGCCGCCGCCCATGTGGGTGTTGGTATGCTGACAGAGCATTTGGCAGACTTTGCAGGTGTGTTTCCTGAATTCACCCTCGACTATGTGCAAGGCATCAAAGCGCGGATAGATGCGGCGGATGCGCTGCCCGACCACGATGCGCGTATCTTATTGGCAGAGAGCCTTCGGTTGGCATTGGATAAACAGCGGCAAGCAGGCGTGTATGTGTTTGGCTTATTTTTGTCCACAATTGACAGAATTTGTTCGCCGTCTATGCGCCATACCACCTACGATGCCGCCGGTCGGAAGCATTATAAAAAAGCCAAAAGAGGAAATTTGTCGGACATGATACCGATGTACAGCTCGCTCAATCCATTTATTGAAGAGCATTGGGCAGCCTTGAGCAACGCCGGCAAAATGACGACCGCCCAACGCGATGATTTTCTCACCAAACAAGCCTTGTACCAGACCGATTACGATGCGCTGTCCGCCTTAGAAAGGGAAATGAAAGAGAAAAAGGATAAAAAGATAAACGCCAACAATGCGTGTTTCGATGAAATGACGGCTTACGCAAAGGTGGCGCAAAGAGTCTATGCGAACGACGCAACGAAAGCCAAAACATTCACTTTTGTCTTCTTTCGTTCAGCCGTGGAGACGGTACGCCACGCGGGTTTGTCGGGCAAAATCACCCATATACTCAATAATAAGGCAATTGAAGGCGTCACCATCACCATTCAAGACTACAACAAAGCGGCTATGACGGAGAAGTCTGGCAAATTTAAAATCACCCCCCTCAGTATGGGCATCTATTCGGTTATTGTCGCTTGTCCCGGTTTTGAGACGCAAACGTTTGAAGCCGTGAAAATCAAAACGGGCGTAAAAACGCGGCTGAATGTGCAGTTGGTGGCGGTGACGGTGTGATGTATTTTGGGGTGGTTGTTTTGGGTTGTGTTTGGGGTTATTTACAGCTTTTCAAAAAGAACGTCCATTATCAATTGATTTTGCACTGTTGAAAGATAATGTCCATTTTCTTTTACGCCAAATGTTGTCAGCATGGTGATAAAAGCTGTTTTTTTCGTTCCTGTTTTTGCCAAAAAGATGCGGCGTTTAAGGTTCAGTTCATCGGCATATTTTTTATCAATAGTGAACTCTGTAAGTGAAAATTTCATCTCACAGAGGTTGATACAATTATCTTGTCTATCAATGATTAAGTCAATTTGCACGCCTTTTTCGGTTGCCTCTTTGGCAACATAACGCCAAGCCGATTGTTCGGAATAAACGCCCGAGATACCTAATGCTTTTTTGATTTGCGCAATATGTTTCAAAGCAATGTTTTCAAAAGCCAAGCCACTCCAGCTTTTCCATGAGCTGCTTGTTGTTTTGCTTTGCCAAGTGCCTTCACCAGAAGCTTTGCTGCCTTCCATAAACTTCAAGTAAAACAATGAAAACTCATCGCTTAACCAATAAATACTGTCCCGACTTTTATTGTACGGATAATGTTCGGATATGAAACCTGACTCCAATAGCTCATTGAGCAATTTTGTGACTGTTCCACCAGAGTTTAACTGACAGGCTTCTATTATTTCATTGCGGGTCAAGCCATTTGGTTTATTCGCTAAAGCTTTGACAACAGCTTCGTGTTTTTCGGAAGTGCCGAATAATGCTGCATAAAGGTCTTTAAATTCATTGCTCAATAAACCATCATTTGTAAAGCACATTCTGTCTATGGCTTGAGTCACACTTTCGCCGCGTCGAATGTCTTTAAGATAATGCGGAATACCTCCTGCGACCATATACAATTGTAAAAGCTGATACCTATCCAAATGAACAAATTGATTTTTCAGAAACAATTCGGATTCATACAAATTGAAAGGCATGAGACGAATGCGGCGCGTAATACGGTTGTGTAAACCACCCCGATTTCTGACGACATTCTGTATCATCCAAGAAGCTGCCGAGCCGCAAATCACGACGACCAAATTATTTTGTTTCGATGCCCAAGTATTCCAAAAATGGTCAAAAGCAGATAAGAATCCTGATTTATGTGTATCGAACCATGGCATCTCATCTAAAAAAAAGACTTTTTTAGTATCGCCCAGTTTGGTTTCTAAAACCTGTATTAAAATATGAAATGCTTGTAACCAAGTTTGCGGATTCACACCTGTCATTGGCAATCCGAAAGTACGTATCAATGTCAGATTGAAATTTTCTAACTGCTCTGAAAAGGCGGCATTATTCAGTCCTGTCAGTTCCAAAATCAATTCTTTTTCATAGACCGTTCGAATGAGATAAGTCTTTCCGACACGTCGGCGACCATATATGGCAATTAATTCTGCTGAACGTGAACTTAAGGCTTCTTTTAGAATCTTTTTTTCAGCTTCTCGACCAATCATATTTTCCATCAGGTACATTTTTTCTATTACTAAAGACTTATTGACAGCCAAAAGTAGGTATTTTTCATAACTTGTGGCTGTTAATAAATTTTATCCACAGCCACAAGTCGTAAAAAAAATCATTTATGGCTGTGGATAGCTACGTAACTAATTTACTTTCCGATACAAAACTTCGAGAAAATATTATCCAACAAATCCTCAACCCCCACTTCTCCCGTAATTTCACCCAAATGATTGAGCGCACTGCGAATGTCCATCGCCACAAAATCGGTGGTTATGCCATTGTCGAGGCTGTGCAGAACATCTGTTAGACTGTCGTGGCTTTTTTGCAAAGCTTCAAAATGTCGGGCATTGCTGACGACGGTGTGTTCGAGGTTTAAACCACCGTCCACAACGGTATTGAGTAGGTTTTCTTTAAGCCAATCTATATTTTGATGTTGTTTAGCAGAGACTGTAATCACTTGTTTTTGAATCAAAGGCACGGTTATACTGAGGGGGGCTTCTTGACCGCGATAAAAATCAAGAATGTTCGGATTATTAGGATTCAACAACCATTCGGGATTGAATTGTGGAAATCTATCCATTTTGTTGCAGACAATGAGCGTGCTCATTTTGTCCGCATTTAAGGCGGCGAGGTCGGCATGAACCTCTGATAGTTTAGTTGTTGTGACATCAAAGACATAAACCAACAAAGCGGCTTGTCGCACACGTTCTAAGGTTTTGGCAACGCCCATGACTTCTATTTGGTCAGTCGCTTCGCGGATGCCGGCGGTGTCCACAAGACGGAATTCGATGCCTTTGATGTTTAAAATTTCTTCAATGGTGTCGCGGGTTGTGCCTGCGATTTCAGAAACAATGGCACGTTCCTCATTCAATAGCGCATTCAACAGCGTTGATTTACCTGCATTCGGTCTGCCTGCAATGACGGTTGTTACACCGTTTTTGATGACATTGCCCAATGCAAAGGAATCGAGCAAATTTTTAATCAAACGTTGAATTTTGATGATTAAGGTCTTCAAATCATGACGGTTTGCAAACTCTACGTCTTCTTCGCCGAAGTCCAATTCCAATTCTATGAGGCTGGCGAAGTTAATCAGCTCCCCCCTCAGTATTTTTATCTCATTGGAGAAGCCGCCGCGCATTTGTTGCATCGCTACCGTGTGCGCCGCTTCGGAATTGGAGGCAATCAAATCGGCAACGGCTTCGGCTTGGCTCAAATCGAGTTGTCCATTGAGGAAAGCCCGCAAGGTAAATTCGCCAGGCTGCGCCAAACGTGCGCCGTGTTTTATCAACAATTGAATGATTTGTTGCTGAATATAAGGTGAGCCGTGCGTCGAAATCTCAACGACATTTTCTTTGGTGTATGACTTGGGTTCTTTGAAAATAGATGCCAAAACTTCGTCTAATATAATGCCGTTGTCATCTCGTATTGTACCCAAATGAATGGTATGTGTTGGTTGGTTCGCAAGTTTTTTACCAAAAAACACCTCATCTGCAATGGTTATGGCGGCAAAACCTGATAGGCGAATGACACCGATGGCACCAATGCCGGGTGGTGTGGCGAGGGCGACAATAGTATCACTCAAATTATGGTTAGAATAGTTCATCTTAATTATGTCCTTGTTTAACAATAAAAATAGAAACTGATTGTTTTCTAATCATCGGTCGCAAAATTACGTTTTTGCCTTACAAACTCATTCATTCCTCATTTTAAAACCCAACTCATTGAAGATGAAAGCCTTAAAACTGCTGTTTCTGCTCCCCCTCAGTATATTGAGCCTTGAGATGTCTGCACAAATTGATGATTTGTTGCGGAATAGGGATATTACTTGGGTGGCGGAGACTTACAATGACTTTTTGACAGAACAAGCTTATAAGGAAGAGATTGGTAAAGAAATTAGTCGTGTCATACCACTTAAATTTTTGAACAAAAATGAGGCAATTATGAGCGAAACTGCTTTACTCCAAAATATCATAATTTATGCTATATTAAGAGGAAGAATGCAGTGTTATAAAGATATGGATTGTAAGATTCAAAATATAAATTGGCAGCCAAGCTCAATTGATACGATTCTTCAAATTGACCCTACTACTTTTGAAGAGAAAGTAAAAGTTGTATATAGTAAATTTTAATTACATGGATATCCTCTTTTTTCGTGCTCGACAAATTATTTATTATGATGTTAAAAAGGCACAATTTGGTTTAAAAACTTTGGCGATAGCACCAATGGTAACAGATTATCATTACAAAGATGGTTTTAGAGGATGGAAACCGCTTTTTTGGATAAAAGTGACAGATTTGTCCAAAAAACGAGAATTAACGAATGATAATATTACTTGGGCTGCACAAATGAATCTTTTTAATGGCATTGAACTCCATGCAGACAGTATTAAAGTTTTGAAAAAAACAGGTACTGATGAGCCGATGAGCTCATTATTTCAGACCTTTAGCAGCAATTCAAAAATTCCATTTTACAAAGAAGGTTTTGCTTCAAACGAAAAGTGGGATATGCTCGAAAGAGAAGGATATTTAATGGCACGAGACACGATGATTGATATGGATGCCTACAATAATGAACATGTGACGAAAATTAAAATTGTTGCTCATGAAACTAAAGCTAAAGATATTCATCGTCTTGGTCTTATTCAAAATTGGTATTGGAACGATAAAAAACAGCGACTTGAAATATGTTTGATGGCTGTTGCGCCTTTGAAAGATATGAAAAATGAAATAGGAGAGCTTTTGTATAGACGACCGTTTTTCTACCGTCGAACAGATGACTAACCCCCTCAGTATTTCATCATTATTTAAAACAAAAAAGATATGTGGACAGAAAAAAACAACGCCTTACACCGCGTTTTCAAATTTAAAAACTTTACGCAAGCCTTTGCCTTTATGACCGAAGTGGCTTTTGCTGCCGAAAAGCAAAACCATCATCCGAATTGGTCAAATGTGTACAATACGGTTGATATTCAACTCAATACGCATGATGCGGGAAATATTGTGACGGACAAAGACCATGCTTTGGCAAAGGCGATTGATGCGATTTTTGAAAGGTATTGCTGATGTTCAAAGAGATTTACGAAATTTTAAAAATTTCGTAAATCTTAGAGTGGCTAAAACGACAAAGACGATAAGACCGCTTGGTGTGTCTTATCGTCTTTGTATTAAAAATCCTAAAATCTTAAACTATGCCTTATCAGGTTCAACATTATTTTTGACTTGTTCTTGTAGGACATCATCATCATCATCATCATTTGCAACTTCTGCTGTGTTTAAAACAGCCCCCTCAGTATCAACACCTTCTTGAGTGATTTCTTCATCTACAATGGGTGTTTCAGAAGCAGTTGTCTCTACCTTAACATCATCGTTGAAATAATGCCTTTGGAACAGCAATATGCTGGCAACGCCAATTGATATCGCAGAATCGGCGATATTAAAGACAGGTTGAAAGAACTGGACATCGCCTAATTCGTTTTTCCAGAGTGGGAAAAACAGCATATCTACTACTTTGCCGTGCAAAAACGAACCATACCCTGTTCCGAACGCGACTAACCGCGCAGGACCTTCGCCGCAATGGAAAGTTGACTCATTAAATATCAAACCATAGAAAGCAGAGTCTATGATATTGCCAACTGCACCAGCTAAAATGAGTGAAAAACCGATTAACAAGCCATAACCCGCATCACGACGGACAAGACGGGTGACATAATAGCCTAAAAAGCCAATGGCAACAATGCGGAAAAGGCTTAAAGCCAATTTTCCATATTCGCCGCCGAATTTCCAACCGAATGCCATGCCTGGGTTTTCAACAAAATTGAGCCTTGCCCATACAGATTCGCCAAAGAGTGGGCGTTCTTCGCCGTAACAGAAATGTGTTTTGACCCAAATTTTTAAGGCTTGGTCAATGATGAGTACGATTAGGACGATACCTATGACTGTGAATGATTTTTTCAATGTGTAACGATTTGTTGTTGATTGACCTTTACAGTGCAACCCTTTAATTATTGTAGATTATTAGCATTTGTGACGGAAAGCCAAAAACAAGTAACATAAATGAAGTACAAATTTCGTGCAAAGCTACAACGAATATCGAAATCACCAACCTTGAGCTGTGCGTTTTGGACTGAACATAAAAAATCCGTAAGTTTTTGACAAAAAACTTACGGACTCTTTTTGAATACACGAAAATTATTAGTTGAAACCGTCTAAATCTTCGCCTATCAAGATTTTGATTACAGAGACGGATAAAGCTGTTCCAGCTTCACCTTTTATGCCTTTCGCCGCCAATTCATCTTCAAGATGCGCAAGTGTACGGTAATAAACGGCTTTGAAAGCGGTGTAAACTTGGTCATTATATTGACCTTGTTTTGACCACGATTCTAAATTTTTGAAAAGGTTGGTATGCCAACTCAGAACAGTAGCTGCGTCCTTTGACGAAAGTACTTCTTGTGGCAGATTGTTGAATAAATCAGCGACAATGGCTTTTGAATTGTCTTTGACGCTCAATTGACGTGCCATCGTGCATAATAGCCGACCGTCTTCCCAACCATTGAACCCGTTATACTTTTGTGCCAACTCTTCATAAGTTGCGAGGCGGCGATTGAGTGCCACCGCACGGTCATACAGTGTTTTGGTTTGAGGACCTAAAATGCCATCAGCAACACCGCCATAAAGTCCCAATTCTTTTAACGCGTCTTGAAGTTTGACAACAGAAAGACGTTTTGATGAGCTGGGTGTGTAGCCATAGCTGGTCAGACCATTTCCCTTGCTGTTAACAGCTGCGTTGGTATTAGCAACAGCCGCATCAGTTGTTTGCGTCAAAATACTTTTGTCGCTGGTGTCAAACTCCGAAATCGGATTTAATTGTAAATCTTTGACTCCTTTCACAAAGGCATCCGTAAAACCCAAAGCGACCAATTCTTTTAGCTTCACGTTTGCGTCGTTTTTGTCTGCATAAGCCCCATGCACGAGGCGGACTTGACCATTATTAGGCATTGTATAGAGTGTACCTGCCCTCAGATAGTTGTGCCAATTGATGGGTTCGCCAGCCGTTAATGTAGCGATTTGAACAACATACACGAGTTTACCCGTTTTCAAAGGACGAGCAGCCACGAAAGCATCGTCGAAACCTTTGGCTTTTATTTTTGCTAAAAAAGGTTCAGCCGATTGTTCAGAATCAAAAGCACCCGCGAAAACGACACCATCGCGTTTGTAAACAAAGGCGTAGGAGCGAATAGCTTCAAAATCAGCTTGTTTAACGCTTGCGTCAAACACACCCAATTGAATAGTATAAAGTGAAGAAGATTCTTTTGATTGAGCAACAAGTTGGGTATTTAGGCTCATAAAGCCGCCCACGAAAAGAAGAGAAAGCAGGAATTGTTTCATTTTCTCACGAAATTGATGAAGGTGAAGGAAAATTGTTTAAAATGATTCGTTTGTGTCCGAAGATTGTCCATGTGTTCAGTAGAAGGTAAGTATTCGCTATTTGTTCTATGCGTTGTTGTTTGATAACGATGTATTAACGTTAAGTTGCCTTCTGACATTATACAAAGATGAATTTTTTTTTGGAAAGGACAAGAAGTAAGTTCTTTAGGGGTATTCTGTTTGCATATTATTGATATAGTAGAAATAAAAATTTATTTTTATTGAAATTTGTCACAAATTAGATAATAAAGCGTTTTAACTTTGTGTCATTAAAATGTCAAATTAAATTAATTCACTCATTCAACTTGTAAATTCATGAAACAATTTTCGAAAGTCGTTACTCTCGTCGTTATTGCTCTATTGAGCTGTGTTAGCCTTCACGCACAAGATGTTATACATCGCAAAAATGGTAAAACCATTGAAACTAAAATAATAGAGATTAGTGATGTTGAAGTTAAATACAGGTTATTTACTCAACCCGATGGCGTCATATTTGTCATGGACGCTTCTTTGATTAAAAAAATCGTTATGGCAAATGGTGCGGTACACAAATTTGAGGCAGGCGGCAGTATTGACAACAAAGAATACTATGAAGGGCAAAACAAAAGTGCTTACAAAATAAGTTTTTTGGCTTGGACATTGGGTTATACCAATTTCACTTATGAGCGCAATTTGAAGCCTGGTGCGAGTATCGAAGCGAAATTAGGCATTATCGGTTTAGGTCGGAATGAAGATATTTATACTTCCGGCAATTCAACCACAAAAACGAATCAGCGCGGTATTACGCTTGGTTTTGGCTACAAATTCATACAAAAACCCGATTATTTTAGCGCTCGCCAACGTTATGCGCATCTTTTGAAAGGTGGCTATATTCGTCCAGAAGTGAATTTTAGTTCTTATGGCGAAAACACTTATGGCTACACGGGTAGTTCTACGTATTCCACTAAAAGGCAAAAAACAACTGTCGGTACTTTGATGCTTAGTGCTGGTAAGCAATGGGTTTTTGATAACAAATTTTGTGTGGACTTTTCTGTGGGCGTCGGTACAGGCTTTTATAGTCAATCGGGTACGACAAGTAATAATACTTTCTTTGAATCAAATTCTCCGAGCCGATATGGTAATTTGGTTTTACCCAACAATATGGCTTTTAGTTTGGGTTTGAATATTGGACTTTTGGGTAAATAAACGTTCAAAGCTAATGAAAATGCGCTTTAAGATTGACAACTTAAAGCGCATTTTCATTAGATAAAATAACATAAATGCACAAAACTTATTATTTTTTCAAAAGACTCAACCTTTTTCTGTTTATTAGAGGTCTTTATATTGAGGCAATTCAAAATTGTTTTTCATTATAAAAATCTATACTTAACATGAAAATCCTTACAATTACTGCATTCATTTCGCTGGTTTTTTTAGGCTGCCAAAAAGAGAGCAATGGCAAAGTTGCTTTCTATCTTTTAGGTGAAACGATGCCATTTATCACGGATACCAGCATCGTCAGCTATCAAAAAAGCAATTTTCAATTTGTTTTGACACCCACAGCTGCACAAAAAGTGAGAGACAATGTCAAGAATGATTTTGTTCTGAAAGTAGATGAAACAGCCATTTATGAAGGTACTTTTTGGCTTCTTATCTTTTCAAGTTTACCGAATAAACCCATAATTGCCAATATTGCCCCCCAGACTAACGAAATGGATATGTCTTTTTTTCTGGATAAAACGTCTAACTCTGACCCACGCAACGACCGTCGGTTAATAGCGGCTTTACGGGGTGCTGGAAAGTTGAAATAGGTGAGTTTAAAATCGTTTGAAACCATTTATGAGGATTTCCACATCGCGCCAAACATCATAGTCTTTGGCATATAAAAAATTAAGTCTTTTTACTGTTGGCACATTTAGAACCATCTTGTTGACTGTATCAATCGGCGATAAAATGCCTTTTTTTAGTTTCGGTAAATTGTCCCCCCCCCCCTCAGTATAACCGACTAATGTACGTTTACCGATAATCAAATGAACGATTTTTTTCAAAAAAGCCAAACGGTTATTTTTAAAAATAATAGATAAAGGACTGATAACCAATAGCAAACAACCCATAACCAAATCTAAAAGCCGTTTGTTGCGCCGATGAACAGGCTGCGCAATGTTGAATCGAATATCAATCGTATAAAGTTCGCCACGTGTGTTTTTGTCAGAAGAACCAATGATAGACAAACTTTCTTCTGGCACAATGCGCATCTCAATACCCGCTCCAAGACGGCTCATCCAAGCCATAATGTCATTTGTTCTCACATCTTTTGAGCAAAAAATGACTTCCTCGACGCGGTAAATCCGTACAATTTCGTCCAATTGTCGCAAACTGCCTAAGAATGCGTGGTGGTCATCGGTTTCATCTGGACTGACTATGCCGATATGATTTTTAACTACACCAACATTATTGAGCAATGTTTTAACCCTTTCAACTTCTGTTTTTGAACCGACAATGACTAAGTTTTTGACCCCCGCAGTACCCAGTTTAAAATTTTTATTTTTTAGAAAATGAATCAAAAAACGTAGAGAAATCACTGAAACGGCTGCCCAAAGTGCCCCTAAAATAATAAGCATACGCGAGGAACGCAGACTTAAATCCAAGAATCCATAAACCGCAGCCAGTAAAATAGTACCGATAAACACACCCCTCAGTATGCGACGCAAAGAAAGTGGAGTATCGTAGCCACCACTTAAGTAAATACTCGACAACCAAATAGCGGTATAAATGGGGGCATTTATCAATAAAAAATCAGGCTTAATATAATCGGGTTCATCGAAATAATAACTCGACCAAAAGCCTTTGAGCCACCATAAACCAATGAGAATCAATGCTGTATCAGCCAAAGGTAGAAAAAGTGTTTTGAAAAAATGCGTTGTCACCGTCATGGTTGCACGTACCCACACTGCCGCTTGCATCAATGTAATAAATGCTGTCGCTTGTTGTCCTTTGAAGTGCTTTTTAGCAAAAATTATCATCGCGCCATAAAACACGCGGACGTAATTGAGGCTTCCTTTTTTTGTGGACTCACCTTTATAATGTATGATTGTCGTGTCGCCAAAATAATAATTTTTAAAACCACCTTTGACGATGCGATAAGAAAGGTCAATGTCTTCGCCATACATAAAAAAATCCTCATCTAACAAACCCACTTTGTCCAAAACCGACCGTCGCATGAGCATAAAAGAACCGACCAAAACATCAATAGGGTAGGTGCCTGTTTCAGACAAATACCCCAAATAATAACCATTAAAAATAGGTGATTTTGGAAACAAACGAGACAGCCCAAACGACTTGCAAAACGCTACCCAAGGCGACGGAAAACCCCGTTTTGATTCAGGTAAAAACGTGCCCGAGCCATCAATTGTCCGAACACCTAAACCGCCAATGTCTTCATGCAAATCCATGAAAGACAATGTTTTATGAAAGGTGTCTTGTTGTACAACAGTATCGGGATTTAACAACAAAACATACTCCGCCGTTGATGCCCGAATCGCTTGATTATTGGCTTTTGAAAAACCGACATTGTCTCTATTGACGATAAGTTGTACTTCTGGAAATTTATCTTGCACCATTGCCACCGAGTCGTCAACTGAATTGTTGTCCACAACCCAAGTCTCAACATCAAGCCCTACCGATGCTTTTCGCACCGAGAGCAAGGCTTGTTCGAGAAAATGACGAACGTTGTAGTTGACGATTATGACGGAAAGTTTCATATTTTAGGGATAAAAACCAGCCAACATCATTTCAAATCTTGCGTCAACACGAGAGGGTTGATTAATGTCTAACAGTTTGATTGTCGCTTCGCCGATGGTTGTTAATGGTATTATTTTACCTTTTTTGACTTCAAAATGCTCAAACCAGTTTTGTATTCGTGGATTAAACAATGGAATGAGTTCACCTCCTAATTTTAGAATTGTACTGATATTCGGTCCTTTTTTCCAATTGCAATATGAACAGGCATAAGCCAGATTTAATATGTTGTTATTGCCACCATGTTGTACGCCAATGATGTGTTCAACATGGTATCCAAAACCGACTAAATAAGCATGAACACGACAATACTCACAACGATTTCCTGCTCGTTGTTCAACTAATCGACGAATATTTTTTGAAATATATGGCATTAATTTGTTGCATTGAGCTTTTGCATCGCTTTGGCTTTTGCAAGTTGGACAATGTGTTCGACGACCATATAGCGTTCCATTTCAGTATTTTCGGCACTACTCAA
The DNA here is from genome assembly GCA_043721685.1 of Saprospiraceae bacterium. GTDB lineage: Bacteria > Bacteroidota > Bacteroidia > Chitinophagales > Saprospiraceae > JAAFJT01. The sequence continues at coordinate 24,624 of JAYSQG010000073.1, forward strand.
TCCCGTTTCTTTGTTTTTAGCGATCAAAAAATTAACACGTTCTTGAGCCTTAGAAGATACTTTATATGCCAAAACTTTCTTTGGTGATAGGCTCGCCAAAAAGTAAGCTAATTCGTCATAGATAGAAAGATATTCTGCAACCATATTTTTTTTGAACAAAAGTAACTGTTTCTTTTCAAACAAAAAAGCGACCCCCCAGTAAGAAAGCCGCTTTTCACCAATTTTTGAAAGTTCAAACTATCTTGCAACGACGTAATCATTGTCGCGTATCAGACTTTTAGCCCGTTGTTTCATGTTATCAACTACCGTCATTAATAAGCCTTCGTCAGTTGGAAAAGGTATAGGACGACCACCAAGACGGCAAGAGGTTTCGTTGCGTAAAGCCCGACGGTCGCCTTCAAAATGTACGGAAACATTGTTAAATAGTGCGTTTGATTCGATTGGACGGCTAAGAACACGTTCTTTGGTGCGGTTGTCAAAATACTCGACGAAGCCTGTGACATGTGCTTCTTTTGTTTGAAAAATTTCAAACACATCGGCACGTACCCAACGGAATTTTTTTGCTTTGATGTCATTGCCCAAAGAGTCTTTTTTGACATTGCCGTTTTTGTCCAACACATACTCAAAACCGTCTTCAACTTGCGCTTCTTCGATGTGGTGGTCACGGCGTTCACGGTTCGGACTGACATCAATATTGGTCAAACGAGCAACGATGGTGTATTCATATCGCAAGTTTTCGTCCTTGAAAGTGTGGTATTTTACCCATTTTTCGTTGATATCACGGACAAAAATATTTTCCAATTCACGCTCAAAATCTGCGGGCAAATAAGTGCGGCTGTCATTTTCAACCTTTACGTAAACGTGATTGATACCGAGCGCATAAGCCTCGTTGCTCAATTGTTTTGTGTCCTTATAAGTCGCATAATACCTTGAAATGGCGTTAAAATCGTTGTAGGCTTCACGAGCCATAAGGCGATTACCTGATTTTGCAATATCCAATTTACCCAAAGCACGGTTATAGAGATAAGCGGCTGCCCCTTCACGTGCTTCTGCAATCGTTGCACCGACCCCCTCAGTAAAACGAAGGTTTTCGAGCAATCCGAAATATTTTTCATCGTTCATTGCCAATAGCGGACGGACAGCTTCTTGCCGACGATTGATGCTTGTGGCGATATTATAAATGTCGTCCCAATGTTCAGGATTGTTGTCCAAACGGAGGCGACCTAACTTAGCCGTTTCTTGTTTGTTGATGTAGTTGAACGCTTCAACGAGTGTCGCAACGTCACGTTCTTTGACCTTTGTTTTCCGCAAACGCTCAACGGCTTGGTCAACAGCTTGGTCATAATTGCCGTTTTCAAAAGATTTTTGTGGGCTTTTGCAAGCCGAGAAAACGACGAAATAGATTGTAAAAAAGGCGATTGCAAAGACATTTAGTTTTTTCATGACCGATACATTAAAAGGATTTTTGAAAATAGGTTTCCGTTTTTAGAAATTGTCCGTTTCCGTCTGATTTCTGATATAAATATCGCTCTGTTATTGCCACATATGCAAATTTTAACACAGAACTTAACGGACATTTAACCGATTGGAGGAGTCATTTAACCCTTTTTAACGGAATGATATTCGGTATTCACACGATTTTAACTATGGATATTTTGCTATTTGCCACTTTCCTTTTGCCTCTTATACTGAGGGGTGTAATTTTTTTGTGATAAATGACGTTTATCTTTGTCGTTTACATTTTTAAACTTTAAAACTAAAAGAATGAAAAAAGGAATCATCACGCTTGTCTTCGCATCTATTTCTGTTTTAGCTTATGCTCAAAAACAATTACCCGATATTAATTTGAAAACCCTTGAAGGCAAACCGATTAATGCCAAGCAATTAGCTCAAAAGGATAAAATCACCGTTATCAACTTTTGGGCAACGTGGTGTGCCCCGTGTCAAAAGGAATTGACAGCGATAGCACCTAAATATGATAGTTGGCAGAAAAATTACAATGCCGAAATAGTCGCCGTAACGATTGATAATGCACAAGGTTTGCCTAAAGTAAAGCCGATGGTGGCTCAAAAACGTTGGAAATACACGATTGTCAGCGATGTCAATAGTCAACTTTTAGCCCAATTAGGTGGTCAAAATGTACCTTATACGGTTGTTGTTGACCAAAAAGGCAATATCGTTTATATCCACAATGGCTATAAAGATGGTGACGAGGTGGAATTGGAAAAGAAACTGGCTGAATTGTCAGCCAAATGACTTAAAATAAAAAAAAAACGAAAAAAGTTTGGTGGCTCGATTTTGAGGGCTACCTTTGCGGCACGAAATCGCGGAGTGGAGCAGTTGGTAGCTCGTTGGGCTCATAACCCAAAGGTCACAGGTTCGAGTCCTGTCTCCGCCACAAACCATTTATTTGCAATAAGGCATAAGTTATTGATTTTCAATTTCTTATGCCTTATTTTTTTTAACCTGTTTTTGTTGGGATAGAGGTTTTGAGGTTTTTGCAAATTGAGGGGTTTACGTCCTTTTGGACTATTTCAAGAAAAACACACCAACTTCAAACTGAGGGGGTGACTGAATTTGAAAGTAATGACGGGAAACATTATAAAATCGAATGTGTCGGTTTTCATAAAACTGTTCGGGAAAATAAAAACATACCTACTCCACCAACAAAGAAAGTTTCCGAATTAGAAACAAAATGATTGATAATTGATTTTTACGCATATATTACAAAACAATGTTTTTGAAAAACATTTTTCTCGAAACTTTATTTTGTTAAAATTGGTTTAAAAATTGTACTTTGGGTAATGAGTACATATCTTTGTTAACTTAAATTACGTTTTTAAGGTAAAATAAATCTAAAAATCATGGTAGCTTCTCCTCCTCTTTTGCCCCCTTTAGTACTAACCGACGATAAACGTTATAGTTGGCAAAGTAAGGCAGTCACTTATGTAAGAGAGGCACAAGACATTTATATTGTATATTCTCACGATATTCATAAGGCTGCTTTTACGTATTTGAGTAAACAATTATTCTTTGAATTTTTACCTAAAATATTTGAGAGTATGAGAGTAAATCTTAAATCCGAAATGCAAAAAAACGAATCCTTTGATTCTGAATCTTACAGAGAATCAAGGATTCTTTACGATACTGCAAAACCTTTTTTTGATAAAATAGGTGAGATTAAAACGCCTTCAACTATTTCAGATGAAAAAGAATTGCACCTATATGAAAGTTTGGTCAGTTTTCTTGATACGGTCAAAGAGTATATTGAATACTTAGATGTTAAATTTTTAGAACTTGACAAACCTAAATTCAAAAGTCGTTTATTTACCCATGTACCAGAGTCAGAACTTTGGGCGGTACGTAACAAAAATCGGTCTTATGCTATATGAATGAAAAATTCAAGGCAATTGATATAAGGCGGTCTTATGAGGTTGTTTTTGAAGGACAGCAAAAAACCTTAGAAGTCGAATACTGTATAACGCATACCTACACTTTTCAAGTTGACGAAGGGTGTAGGTATATTTTTTTAGCCGATGAATTTGAATATATTGATTTAATCGGATTGAAGTTTTATCGAGCAGAGGATTATGAAAGGAAGGATAGATATAATGTTTTAGTCGGTCTCAAAAATCCATTTCGATTTTTTTCTACTTTGTTGCACATCATTAAAAACCACGTAGCCGTAAAATTTCCAAATCATTCATTCATACTCAAAGGAGAACCAACATTGTTAGAAATAGGAAAAGGAAAGGATTAGGAAGTCAATACCAAAAGATTTTCATTTTATAAAAGATTGTTGGCAGAATTTGTTTATTCGGAGTCTTATAGCTTTGAAGAAATCAAAGAGAAAAGTGTACTTTTGCTTTTAAATAGTTCTGCAACGGCTGAAAATCTTGAACAAATCGAAAGTTTTTTAGAAAGTTATGGGTTGAATTTATGATGAAAAGAAAGAAAAACACACCAACTTCAAACTGAGGGGGTAACTGAATTTGAAAACCAAGACAGGAAACGTTATAAAATCGAATGTGTCGGTTTTCATAAAACAGTTCGGGAAAATAAAACTACTCCTATTCCCCCTACAATTGGTGCGATAAAAGATTGAGAATGAGTAGATTATAAATAAAAAGGGCAATGATTTATCATCATTGCCCTTTTTATTGTAAGAAAAAATCATACTATTATTGAATATTAAATTATTTAGAACTTGACTTATAATATTTCGCATATTCAGAAAGACTGCCCTCCGCAAAATCTTTGAAAGATTTATCAATAATTGCAAACATCGCATTTGTTACACTAATGGAATCGGATTTTAGTTTCCACATCGAACTAACAAGAGTAGCTTTTATAGAGGTTGCTTCTTCTTTACTCAAACCTTTACTTATAAAATAATTTTCAAATAATCTTGTGTTACAAGTGTCTTTGTCCCAAACAAAAACTAAATCTGAAATGCCAATAATTTCGCCTTTCTTTTCAACTTGCGCCCATATACTGAGGGGTGCTATTAGTAAGATAAATATCAATTTTTTCATTTTGAAATTAATTTAGTTATAAATGTATTTTTTATGAATGGTAAAAGTACGACATTTATTGAGAAATCTAAAAACGCCCGTCTCACATTCGAGACGGGCGTTTTTTATTGCTCTTTTATTGCTCTTTTACTGCTCTTTTAGTGTCTTTATTGACCATTTCAAAGAAAATATTATTCCCCTCAAAACATAAACCAACAAAAAACCGATTAACGCAAAATTGAATATTAATCTCGTTTGGTGTTGATATGGTATTAGTTCACTTTCTACTCTATTTCGGACTATATTCACACTATCCTTTGCTTTTTGTTTGCTATTTTGTATTTCTAAATATTGAGTTAAAATAGGAATATCTTCTGTTTTTATCGGGCGACTACCATATTCACCGTATTTGATTACTACCTTATTCCTAAATTCATCCCAATCCCAATCAGCATATTCTGCACCATGCAAAGTGCGTAACACTAACTCATAAGAAGATGCGTCATATATCTCCAACCCGTTTTCCTTTGCAAAGGCGTATATGGGATTATCTTTATTTGTAAGATAAGATGAAAAAAACTGTTTTTCAAATTCATCGTAAGTCTTTGAATAATTCCCATCATTCACTAATATCTTATGGAGTTCTGCACGTTTTGCAGGGTTAGACATAACCTCTTTGAATCTGTTGTAATCCGAAGGGTATTGGTCTTTTCGCAATTCTGCCCACAATAGTTTATCGGGAGGTTCTTGACTCTGTGTCTGATTTTTAACAGAATCAATACGCTGAGTATTAATAGATAATTCTTTGTTAATCACCCTAATTGATTCCTCTATTTTGGCAATATTTCGATTGACGTTCCAATTCCAAACTTCGATACCAAAATAAAATAGACATATCAAACCAAGTAATGAAAACAAGATAATAATTTCACGGGCAAGTATTTTATTTTGAATTTTCATTTTGACCATATTTTTGAATCTAAAATTTAAGAATATGACAAAAGTACGATATTGAATTTTCTTTTGTTTTTAAATCACCTTTAATATTGAGGCTTTTTTTCACTTTATTGAATCTCTATGTTCCTTGAAAAGGCGTTTTATTGTGTACTACGCATACCATTGTTTAAAGCTCCGATTTTACGCCATCAACAAACAGCACAATCTGGTTTTTATCTGTCATTTTGGGCATTGCACGACCTGTGCCATCACGAAAGGCAGATTCAACAGGTTTTCCCTCTGCCAAGCCATAATAAAAACCTGCGCTGAAATCAATACTCGCTTCATCTGCAATACTGTTATTGACACCCACCACATATTTAACCCGTTTTGACAATACCATGGCTTGATTTGTGGAATAACAGGCGTTCAAAACAATAACCTCAATCGGAATTTTATCTACTTCGATGAATGTCTTAAAATTATAATCAAGTGTATCATCACTGATAAGAACCGCATCACCATAACCGCTTTCATGAAAAATCAATCCTGTATTTTTACGCTCGATGGGCATTAAAATACCGCGACTAAATGTTTCCAATTCACCATTAGAATCACTGCCATGTCCTGAGAAATGGATGATATTGGGGCGAGAATTATTTATTTTTTCTTGAAAACTTTTCAAGTCTGTATAAAATTCAGATTTTAATTCGAGCCTATTGCGTGCGCCTTCGGCTTCCAATTGCTGTGCTATTTTGGCATATTCTTTTTCAAGATTGAGTTTACCTGTATTGGAAGGATTTGCGCCGAAAAACAAGATTTTTTTAGGTTGTGTTAGTGGAATCATGGTTTTACTTTTTTCGAGTTCTGATACTGAGGGGGGATTGTTTTTAAATATTGAAAAATCAAAACTGTAATTTTCAAGATTTGATGAATATTGATTCCATTCTCGTTCAGCCAATTCACAATATTTTTTATGCCATTCTTGAAAACCGTTTGAGCAATCAATACCAATTCTCTGAAATGCTGGTATCTCTACTTTGAAAGTTATACTTTTTTTTTCGTCCTCACTTCTTTCGTCTATCCCATAAAGAATAAACATGGCTTTTACTTTTTCATTGGAATAATCATTGGTTCTATATAAATCCCACATTTTGGAATAACATAAACCTATATCCTCTGCAAGATTTGAGTTCCAAAAATCAATGTAAGTGCATCCCGTATCTAAAAATGTTTTTAACTGTTTTGCAAAGTGAATCCGTGCTTTTTTTATGGATTCTATTTCAGTATATTGAATATCGCTTTGCATTACTGAGGGGGTATCTTTTTTTAAAATAGATTGATAATCAAAAGAATAGGTGTTTGGATTTGATAAATATCTTTCATATTCTCCCTTTTCACCAAAAACAATTTCTAAATATACATTATGCCAATCTTTAAAACCATTTGAAGTATCAATTCCCAAAACTCCTAATAGTCCCGAAAGATGTTTATATTTATCATCAGGTAAATTCAAATAATTTCCTTCATATAACACTTCATAATATTCCTGTTTAAATGGTGGACGTGTCTGATTATCAGGAGTTTTAATATAACAGTCCATATACATTTTAGAATATTCGCCAGCTTTTGCAAGGTTGGTTTGTTCCCAAAATGTTTGATACGTCAGCCTCAATGTTTTTAATGCAAATTCTATTTGCTTAGCGTAATGTCTTAATGCTTTTTGTAAATCGGGAATATGTTGATTCATTCTTTCTAAATTTTTATCGTTACCTTTTTTTAAATTACTTCGCAATACTGAGAGGAGCAACACGCGGCACGGCGGTCTTCATTCAGGCAATTAAACATAGTGACGGCGGCGTGGTCTCCTGCCATTTTGTTATATTTCTTGAAACTGTCAAAATCTTTGTGTCCCGTTGCCTTGCTAATGGTTTCATAGTCCAATCCCCGTTCAATTAAATTTGTAATAAATGTACGTCATGCTGTATGAGTCGAAACAAGTTGATAAAACGGTTTGCTTAATGCCTGCCTTTTCCCTTCTACACTTTCTGATAGTTTCTATTTTCAGTCCAGTTTATTAACTCAAAAACTTCTTTCAAATAGAGGTTCATTTTTAAAAGCCTTGATAATCAACTGATTATCAAGGCTTTTTTGTTTTACTACTGATTATTATTTTACTTCAAAGAATTAATCCAAGCCGCTATTTTCAAAGCATCGCCTTTCGGCACTTGTGGCATTGCCGCCATTTCAGTTGGATAGCCTGGCCAGTTTTTAGGTTCTGGTTTCCAAATCAACTGCACGATTTTATCATTTGAATAGCCACGCTTTGCTACTTCTTTATAAGCTGGTCCAATCATCTTCTTATCGGCTGCATGACATGCCATACATGTATATTTTTGAAGGATGGGTTTAACCTCTTCAAACGTCGGTGCTTTGGCAACAACCTTTGGCTTGGCTTCAACAGGTTTTGCGGCGGCTGTTGTGGTTGGCTTTTTATCCGTTGTTTTTGCCTTAGATACTGAGGGGGTACTGACGGACGCTTTTGCGACGGGTGCGCGTTCTGTTTTCATGTCTGAAGCTGCCAATTTTTCGCCTGTTGGAATACTATTGAGGGTGTAATAAGCCGTTGGATGCACCAAATGGTCTTTTTTATCGGCATCTACCACACCTTCTAACTTCAACTCATGGATATAGTATTGCCGCAAATCATCTATGACAACTCGTACTTTCATGCCATCGCTTGACACCTTTACGCCTTTGACACTCATATCTTTTGCATTCGACGGCGGGCTGCCATAGACGGGGTGGTATTTGTATAAAAAGCTGCGTGGCACATAAGACGATAGGTTTTCAGCCGATGCACGGTCAACAGGCTTTGTAAATTCAATCTCAAAGCCATCGGGCATGGCACGAACGGCTTTCATCTCGAACGGCAGTTTACCATTCCAAATGAGTCGTTGAAATCCTTGATTTTTATCGCCAGCAGAACCCCAACCGCGATTGGTTTCGCCGACAAATAGAGAGCCGTCGTGTCCCCACGTCATCCGCAAAACGCCTGATTGGAAGTTATTTCTGAAGTCAAAAGACGCGCCTTGATATTCACCATTCACTTTTTCAAGGAAGATGCGGGAAATCTTGCTTTGACCTTGGTCACCAACGAAGACTTGCCCTTCAAATGGTCCGAATTTGCCGCCTGTTTTGTCCACGATTATCTCTGAATTGGAGATACCCAAGATGCCATGAGGCAACCAGACCGCAGGGACGCGGACTTCGGGGAAATCCTTCTTCAATTCATAAAAATACTGAGGGGGTATGCTTTCGTCGTTTTCGGGTTTGATATAAAAACCGTTGGCGTTTTTGTTTTTACGTGGGTCAATCTTCGCATACAGTTGTTCTGTGGTCAATTTGACAGGTGAGTTGGACAATTTTGATGCCCATGTCAAGCCCGCAGGATGCCCTGTGAAGCTGCCTTTGGTGACGTGCCAGATTGCACCCGAACCTATCCAATCGCCTTGATTGTCGTCATAGAAAAAATCATCGCCTACGAAACCGATACCGCATGGCGAGCGCATACCTGTTGCCCATGGCTCCATTTTACCGTCGGGTGTTATCCGCATTGTCCAGCCACGCATCGGTACACGGCTTTCGCCACGCCACCATTCTTCGTCGCCAAAGGCAACATTGGCGGTGACGAAAAAGCTGCCATCGGGTGCTATGGCGGGACCAAACGAATACTCGTGATAATGTCCACTCAACTGCCAAGCGTAAATGGTTTCATATACATCGGCTCTGCCATCGCCATTTTCATCAACAAGTTTAGTCAATTCACCACGTTGCGCCACATATAGCGCATCGTCTTTATACACCAAACCGAGTGCTTCGTGCAATCCAGACGCAAAAAGGGTGTAAATCGGTGTTTTACCACCTGCACCATAGGGGTTTTCAATCATCCACACATCGCCGCGTCTTGTGGACAATGCCACACGACCATCGGGTAATGTGGTGATGCCTCCCACTTCCAATAAAATGTCTTCGGGCACCGACATCGTGACGATGCTGTAATAATCGTCCTCTTTTTGGACGCGTAGTTTTTCTTTGTCAACGGCGGGCGCATTCGGGTCGTCTTGACCGAACAACGGTGCGTTGATGAATAGGAGAGCGAATAAGATGAATTTTATATTTTTCATGAATTTTTTATTGGTTAACACATAGCCTCATAGGGCACATAGTTTTTTTGTCATCCTGTAAGGAACTAAAACTATGTGTGCTATATGTCTATGTGTTCAATTAATTTAATTTTTTACCACGCAATCTCATACTTAACACCTGCATTTGCCCCAACAACCAACTCTTTTTGTCCATTTACCTCTCTCACAAAAGGTTTTTCAGTTGACAAAACTGTCAGATAATACTGTCCATCAACCAAATAAGACCCATCAGGTAGTTGTTCGATGTTTTTACCTTCGGCTAACTTAAAATAAGCCGTTTGACCAGCCGTTGCACCGCCAATTTTTAGCTCACGCGTGAGGCTGCGGTTCTTGTCGGAAGGATAAGTTTTATCTTCAACCTCTATACCATTGACAATATAACGGAATAGCGGGCGTGCCGAGCTTTCTTCAATCTTATAGCCTTTGCCTCTGTAATTCGTTTCATCAAAAACGGTTGGAAAGGTGGCATTTTTGTCCAAAAGGACGGCTAACTGAGGGGTATTAAAAAGGAATAAGACATTGCCCAATGGTTTAAATGACCCATCACCTCTGTCGTGCCACATTGGAGTCGCATCCACGAAGTCGCCACGCCAAACGCAAGATACCACACCGAGTTTGGTATCAAAAACATAGTTGATACCGCTTGGGTCGCCGACGCCAACGGTGTGTGTACGTCGTAGTTTTCTATCATTGTTAAAATCCAAAAACGCCCGCAGTATCTTTGGCTCGTTGCCAACACGTACTAAGATAGGAGATGTGGCATCGCCCAATGGAAATGTCGCAGGGTCGTTCAATGCCTGTTTACCGATATTGGCAGACTCGATGGACAACTGCAAAGCAGGTGGCAACCACGTATCGGAACGATGATAAAACAACTCAATGTCATGCGTACCTTCGGGTAGAATGACTTCTGCGGACTTCACATCCCAACGCCAAGCCCGATGATTGGCAATGATGTTTTTGCCATTGATGAACAAAGACGAACCGCCATTTGACACCAATGTAAAATAATAAGCCGTGTTTTCAGGGACTGTTATTTTCCCTTTGTATTGAACACCAAACGTATCTGAACCCGCCATAAAGTCAAAATTCAGAGCCGATAAATTCCCTGTTTTAGTAGGCGTTTTCGATTTATAGTCGTTTTCATGCTCATTTTTGCCATTCCAATACTTATAGGTGAGGGCAGACAATTTCACATCTTCGTTTTTGAACAAACGGTATTTGATGTTCCTAAACGCCACTGCGCCGTGGTCGCCTTGAATCATCAACGGGCCCATGGCGGTTTCGTTATTGACAATCGGTCCGCCTGTGGGCAATGGAATTTCGACGTTTTCGTGAATCGTTACACCATTAATCTTTACGTAATTGACGAGCGCATTGGCAATCTTTTTGCCCGAAGCATCAAAACGCGGTGCGCGGAATGAAATCTCCATCTTTTGCCACAAACCCGGTGCTTTCGCTGGATTACTGAGGGGGGCTTTGCCCATATAAATTTTCCCTTTCTCCTTTTCCCAGTTGCGGTAGATGCCGCCTAAGTCCGAAAACTTCGGATAACGTTCGCCCCAACTATCGAACAGTTGGATTTCGTAACGCCCTTGTAGGTAAATGCCCGAATTAGAGCCGTGCGGCATCATAAATTCGAGTTCAAGGTCAATGTCGCCATGTTCCCACGTCGTTAACAGTGGGTCGCGCATCTTCTCATTGTTCAAATTGATGACGATACCTGTGCCGGGCTTGGTTTTGACAGAGCCGTTGCCTTGTGCATGCACGTCAATGTTCCTATCCATTTGGACATCGCTCACCAATTGCCAGTTACCCGCTTGCGGCTTGAACGACGACATATCGTTGAGCGACAAAGGCGTTAATGGAATTTTGTAAGACTGTGCTGAAAGAGAACAAAAACAAAGCAGCAGAAAACAGGCAAGTGTTGTTTTGATTAATCGCAACATGATTTTAGTTTAGTTTTCTTAAAAGTGAATGATTATTGAGATGTAAAAATAGTAAAGACTTAGGAATAAATAGATACTTTTTAATTTTTTTATAAAAGTTGCTCTTGAATTGATACGTCTTCATTGTTCCTTATCCCCCCATCTAAAGATGGAGGCAAATGAGGCAATTATAGATTAGGGTTAAAGCTTGCCTCCATTGCCTCCATCTTTAGTGGCAAATGAGGCAAGTGTAGGTCTAAATACTTGCCTCGATTGCTTCCATCTTTAGATGGATGGGGAAAAGGAAGCATTTTGCTTCTCACAAGAAGCAAAATGCTTCATAGTATAACCAAATTGATAACAGTACGAAGCATTTTACTTCATCCAAGAAGCAAAATGCTTCGTACTATAACCAAATTGATAACAGTTAGAAGCAAAATGCTTCATGCACATCACTTTTTGCTTCTTGCATGAAGTAAATTGTGACTCACACGAGGGATTTCTCATGGTAAACGGACAAAAAAAAGACCGTTTTGAAACATCACGCTTCAAAACGGTCTTTTTTACTGAGGGGGTGCTTAGGTCGTAGCAAGCGGCGTGGGCGGTTTGGGTTTGGATTTCGTCCCACGGTCAATCCGATTGAGCTTATCCAAGACCAATTGAGCTTCGGGCGCGTTCCCTTTTTTAACTTTTGCCTTGACATTGCCTTCAAAATTGCTCGTGGCATTGCGGTATTCCGCGCCCGTCGTACCTTGCTCTCGCAGGTATAGATTTACAACGTTGATGAGCGGTTTGAGAAGGCTTGTCAATTGCTCGTAATAAGTCTTGTCTTTTTGGATTTCTTCGACAGGCTGCTCTTCTTCAAGATAGCTTGGGTTTACTTCGGCGATTTCAAAAACATCGTCGCAAATGGGTTTCAAGACGTCGCCAAGTTTGGCTAAGACATTGTAGTCATCGTCTGTGATGGCTACGGGTGTACCTAAGATGTCAGCAAGGACTTTGATAGCCGCTTTGGCAGCTGCGACATCGGCTTCTGACAGTGTTTTCGAAATGCGGTTAGGCAGAATTTTGGGCATGTTTCATGCGTTTTGAGTGAGTGAATATGGATTAAACAGTTGTATCATAAAATACCTGACAAATATATCAATAAAACAATTGTACTGTCAAGTGTATATATGTTAAAAGGCTCATTTTATTTTAGTTAAGCATTAAGTTTTTGTTAATACTACTCTTTTTTGCGCACAAACAAGGCTTTTGTTATAATTTAGCTATTAAAAATAACATTGCTTACATTTTAAAATCATTTGAAATGAAAAAGACCCTTACTCTTGCCCTTATTTTAGGACTTACAACAGCCCTTTCTGCCCAATACCTACACCGAACAGAGAAGGTGACAGGCAAACAATGGAGCCGCACAGACCAATTTTTGATTAACTTAGACACCATGCCCGATATTCAGTTTGCTTTTGTGCGACTCGGCAACAGATGGGGGACGAGTAAGACATTTACATTTGATATAGGCGATGGTTTCAAATGGGAATTGGTGGATAAAGACTCGAAATTGATTGAAGCGGACAATATGGTGGAAGGTTTCAACTTGTTGTATAGACTCAATTGGGTGTATCATTCGGCAATTGTTAATGTCAGTGTGCTCAATGGTTTGGGTTCGACCTCAAATGATTTGCTGTTCAAGCGGCGAGAGGGGAAGTGATAGCCTTTTGTAAAAACCAAAAACCACCGCCGCATACTGAGGGGGTGGTTTTTGTGTTTTATGACAATATTCACCATTCAAAGATTCACCATTCACCATTACTAAGATATCCGACTCCACACCTTCATCTGTTTCTCTTGCTGTGTCATAAAAACTTTAAGGCATTGATGTTCAGGCTGCTCCAATGTGCCGTCATTATCGAGGATTTCATTAGCCGTATGTCGTGCGACTTGTAAAATCTTTCCGTCTTTGGCTAAATCGGCGATGTGTAGGTTCAAAACACCGCTTTGGGCAGTCCCTTCTATGTCGCCCGGACCACGTAGTTTGAGGTCAGCTTCGGCAATTTCGAAGCCGTCGGTTGTGCGTACCATTGTATGGATGCGTTCACGGGCATCGGCAGTCAATTTGAAGCTCGACATGAGGATACAATACGATTGGTCACCTCCACGACCGACGCGCCCGCGCAACTGATGGAGTTGCGACAAACCAAAACGCTCGGTATGCTCGATGACCATGACACTGGCATTGGGGACATTGACACCAACCTCGATGACCGTGGTGGCGACCATGATTTGCGCTTCTCGTTTGATGAAACGCTGCATTTCGAACTCTTTATCTCGGGCGTGCATCTTACCATGCACAATAGCGATTTGATACTGAGGGGGTGGGAAATCACGACTTAGAGACTCAAAACCTTCCATAAGATTCAGCAAATCCAATTTTTCGGACTCTTCTATCAAAGGATAGACAACGTAAATCTGTCGCCCTTTTTCTATTTCATCTTTCATAAACTGAATGACACGCAGACGGTGGTTGTCGGTGCGGTGTTCGGTCTTGATGGGCTTCCGACCTTTCGGCAATTCATCAATGACGGACACATCAAGGTCGCCATACAAGGTCATCGCCAATGTACGTGGTATCGGCGTAGCAGACATAACTAATACGTGTGGTGGATAAGGCTTGGACTTCTTCCACAGTCTGCCGCGTTGCTCAACACCGAAGCGGTGCTGCTCGTCGGTGATGGATAAACCGAGGTTTTTAAACACAACCCAATCTTCAAACATGGCGTGTGTACCAATTAATATTTGGGTTTCACCCGAAACCAACTTGTCTAAAACAGCTTGTCGTTTTTTACCTTTGATAGAACCACTTAGGAAGTCAACGCCAATGCCCATCTTGTCGCAATACTCTGAAATACCTTCAAAATGCTGCCTTGCCAATATCTCTGTCGGTGCCATCATACAGGCTTGATAACCATTGTCCAAAGCAATAAGCATGGACATAAACGCCACGACTGTTTTACCTGACCCCACATCACCTTGTAGCAAACGATTCATCTGAATTTGACTGCCGAGGTCGCGTCTAATCTCTTTAATGACCCGTTTTTGTGCATTTGTCAATTCAAAAGGCAGTATTTCAGCATAAAACTGATTGAAAAGCTTACCGACATGTTCAAAAAAATGACCACGCACAGTTGCTTTCCGTATCTTCTTGGCTTGCAACAGTTTGAGTTGAAGGAAAAACAGTTCTTCAAACTTCAAGCGGTTGCGCGCATTCTCTAATTCAACATTGTTTTGAGGAAAATGAATGTCAAAAAGGGCTTTATACTGAGGGGGTAGTTTGAATTTTTGGAGTATATAATCTGGCAAGTTTTCGCCAATATCTTGTGGTTTTATTTTTTCAAACAGTGTTTTGATAAGTTTGCGTTGTCCTTTGGCATCCAAGCTTTTCGAATCGAGTTTTGCTGTTGACGGATAGACTGGATCGAAGGTTGGAGCTTTGCTCAAGACATCAGCTGTCGCAACTTCCATCTCAGGATGCGGCAACGAGAAACGTCCGTTGTAGTGATTGACACGTCCATAGACAATGTATTCAGTACCAACGACTAACGCTCTTTCAAGGAAGTGAATTTGTTGAAACCAGATGAGGTCAATGCTGCCCGTTTCGTCGCGGAAGGTGCCGACGAGTCTTTTGACACGCCCATCACCGAGCAACTCTACACGCCGCAAAATGCCTTTCAACTGAACGGTATCAGAATCCTCGGTCAGGTCAACGATGCGATGAAAACGGGTTTTGTCAATGTACCGAAAAGGGAAATGATAGAGCAAATCACGGTAAGTAAATATCCGCAATTCCTTTTTAAGCATATCGCCTCGAATGGGACCCACGCCTGTGAGGTATTCAATAGCACTATCGAGTATGTTAGTTGGAGCAGTCATAGAGTGCAAAAATAGGATAGGATTCCTATGTTTTATGATTTTTAATTGAAGATTTTGAAATAATTAGCCAATGGTACGGATTTTGAGCAAAGGCATAAATAGAATGTATATGTTAAAATTTAAAAATTAATAAACAAAACGTCTAAATTTGCTTGTTAAATAGGAAACCGAAACAACGATAAATATAAATTACTTAAAAGAACACTTCCCAAGACAATGAAAAAAGTAAACTACCTTTTATTAATCCTCTTTGGACTCAATTTTGGCGCACAAGCGCAGATGGTTGTTGGCAACCAAAAACTATACGGTAACGAATGGATTGACTACACCCAAACGTATGTCAAAATCCCAGTAGCACAAGACGGTATCTATCGCTTAACGGCAGCAGCGTTGCAAACGGCGGGCATACCCCTCAGTAGTGTGGCAGCTAATCGTTTTCAATTGTTTAAATTGGGACAAGAAGTACCGATTTTCACAACAACAGAAGCAGCATTAGGGTCAAATGACTATATTGAGTTCTTCGGTGAGAAGAATCGAGGTGAATTAGATGCCTTTATGTATAAAAATCAGAAAAGCGATATGCTCAATCCAGAGCACAGTCAGGTAACGGATACAGCCGTCTATTTTCTAACATGGCGCACAACACCTTCGAGCCAGCGTTTCCAAACCGTTGCAAATAACTTAACAAATTTGCCAGCTAAAGAGCCTTGGTTTTGGCAAAATGAGAAATTCATTGGTATTGATCGCAACGTTGCTTATGACATCAGTGGTGGAAGTTCAGTGTATCTACCTGAAATGAACACTGGTGAAGGATATGGAACGGAGTTCGCAAATAATAGAACCATAACACTCAATCCTCAATTTATTGCAGATGGACAAAGCGGGAAGTTGTCCTTACGCTGGACTGGGAATTATAAAAATCACTATACTAATATTAACGTGAGTGGTATAAATGTGGGTAAAGATACC
>JAYSQG010000074.1:0-10519 GCA_043721685.1 Saprospiraceae bacterium
CTAGTCCTCTCCGATAATAGAAAATATAATTTAGCTTACGTTTTTGATATTGAGACCATTAACCCTTCAGGTGATTGGAAAGTTTATATTGATGCCAGAAACAGGCAGATTATTAAAAAATTATCTAATATACAGCAATGCACACCAGTTGCCATTACGTTTACATCACTTTATAATGGTGTACAAGGTGTTTTAGGCAGGAGAGCAGGTTGGTTTTCAAGTTGGAGAGGTCTTGAGACATGTAATAATGAAGTTAATGCAGAAACTGTTCACACCGATGGTTCAGCAGTTGTAAATAACAGCGATTCATGGGGAACTTATCAACAACAATTTACTTCAGCTCATTGGGCAGTTGACCAAAGTTGGAATTATTTTAAAGACAAATTTAATCGTAGTGGTTGGGATGGCAATCATAAGAAAGTATTAACAAAGGTAGAGCCGAATAATTTTGGGAATATAGCTTTTTATAGCCCCGCAAATCAAACATTAAATATTTTTAAAGATATAATGTCACTAGACATAACAGGACATGAATATACGCACGGTTTAACACATCATACATCAATGCTAGGTGGTACAGGTGAATCGGGAGCATTGAATGAGTCTTTTTCAGATATTTTTGGTGTACTAATTAATCGTTATGCCACTGGCAATATAAACTGGTCAATTGGAACAGAGATACCTTGGGGGGCTGTAGGATTTACAGTAATAAGAGATTTAGCAAACCCCACTAATTCCTGTTGTGCACCTGTTCAAAACGCCAGTGCTTCTATTTTTGGTGGTGCTAATTGGTTTAATACTGCGGATATTAGTGACGCAAATGATAGAGGTGGGATACATCACAATAACGGTGTTCAAAATCGTTGGTTTAACCTATTATCTGTTGGCGGTTTTCAAAATAACACTTCTGTTCAAGGTATAGGCATAGATAAAGCTGCTGGTATCTCATATCATAACTTAACAACACAATTAACTTCTAATTCTAATTTTCAAGCAGCCGCCAATGGTGCGACGGCTGCTGCCGAAGCTCTCTACGGATGTAATTCTTTTGAGTTAGAACAAACAAGACTTGCTTGGCAAGCAGTTGGCGTTAATCCACCTCAACCACAACTCAACCTTTTTGGTCAAACTAATATATGTAGCGAGTCTTATTTCGATACTTATATCAATTTCGATGCTTGCTGGCGTTTTGGGACAAACTACACATGGTCATATCCATCTCAATTTAGCGGCACTACTTACGGGAATGGCAACAGCACATTAGCACTTACAATTCCTGCCAATGAAAATGGTTATTTTCAAATTACTGTCACAGGTAATTTTAATGGTATAGTTCAAACTCAATCTCTTTGGTTGTCTGTTTCAAATTGTGGGGGGCAATATTATTCTGTTAAACCTAATACACATTTGACACAATCAAATCAATTCACATTGTCGCCTAATCCAACATCTGATATTGTGAATATTACTCTTCCAAACGGTATTAATAACGCCATTTTTGATGCCGAACTTTACAATTCTTTAGGTCAACTTGTTTACAAAAGAAAAATTACTAATTCTGACAACCGCTTGGAAATATCTGAATTACCAAAAGGTTTTTATAATGTTATATTGAGAAACACTTCTGATAAAAAAGTTGTATTCACTAATAAATTGACTAAAATGTAACAGTCATGAAAAAGTATCTTTTATTTCTACTTATCAATTGCTATTTTTCAATAAATGCACAAAATAAACTCCACCCCTTTTCGGTATCATTCAAAGTTGGTCCTATTTTTTCAAGTTATGAGTCAAATTCATGGCTTTCAACAAACCTTGAAACAAAAAACCGTTGGAATATTGAATTGGGTGTAGAAGAAAATAAGTTTGGATTTGGCATTAATGCTCGATATATCACTCAACGTGGATTTATTCGAAACCCACTTCCGCAAAAAAAGCCTATTCAAATTGTAAACGATAGATTTAATCTTCAATTGGGAGATAGACTAGGACATTTGCAGTATATTTCAAAATTTTCTTTTTTCATTAATAAGAGAGCTTTCGTATTAAATAAAAAAAATAAGGTTGACTTTGCTGTTGGTACACAGATGCGACAGGGATGGACTATTTATTTTAACCACAACTTTGGTTGGGAAACATGGACCGATGATATACCTCTGGATAAATATGGACTTCTTTCACGGTTAGGTTATACCTATATGATTAGCAAACATTTCAGTATAACTACGAACGTCGAGTATTCAAGGTTTAAAATAAAACCTGCTGACTTTTGGGATTTTAATATTTTAGTGGGGGTTCGGTTTTAAGTTTTAATGAATCTTTTTAAAATGAGGATTACTGATTCATCATCATGGTAGCCTCATTTTTTTGTCAAAACTAAATTTTAAAATCTAAAAGACGTTGTTTTATCTCTTCATCAAAAGCGGCTTGTTCATCAAACAAAAACTTCACTTCAACAGGAATAGCGAATATATTCAATTGATTATCAACGATATAATCTTTGTGCAATTCCAAACGAGTAGCATCTTTTTCAGTCGTCAAAATCACTTTCTTACGTCCTGTCATTTGGTCAAAAAGCGTTTTGACGTGTGCCACATCATAGTTTGAAAAAATGCGGTGGTCTTCAAAAGCTAAGGTTGTAACGGCTTTGACACGTTGGCTTAGGTTTTCTACTAAATAGTCCACACGAGCGATGCCTGTGACCAAAAGCACCTCTGTTTCTGCATCTAACTCGAATTTTACTGAGGGGTCGAAAATATGGTTTGGCGTAGCATAATCGTAATAACTAAAAAAGACTTTTTGCAGACTATACGGGTTTATATCTTTTATAAAACTTTGTTTTTCAGCCTCTTGCATATCGGTTGGGCATTTTGAGACGATGATGATATCGGCACGTTCTGCACCGCTTCGTCCCTCTCGCAAATTGCCCATTGGCAAAATATAATCCTTTGTATAAGGACGGCTGTACTCCGTCACCAACACGTTCAGATAAGGTTGAACAGCTAAGTGTTGAAAAGCATCATCGAGCAAAATGGTTTGAATATCAGGATGTTGATACAACATTTGCGGAATCGCATACGCCCGACGCTCGCCTACGGCAACAGGTACTGAGGGGTACTTGCGTTTGAATTGCAAAGGTTCGTCACCGACTTCAAGGGCCGTATTTTCGGGCTGAACTAAGCGAAAACCTTCCGTTTTGCGCTTGTAACCCCGACTCAAAACGGCGACATTAATATAAGGTTCGAGCAACCGAATGAGGTACTCTATATGTGGCGATTTACCAACACCGCCTGTGGACAGGTTGCCAACAACAATCGTCGGCACATCAAAACGCGATGAACGAAGGAGTTGCAACTGATAACTTAATTGGCGCATTTTGACGATGCCACCATATAGTAGGGCAAAAGGCGACATCAAGACGCGAAAGAATATATTATTAATCATATCGGGACAAAAGTAAGTGAAGTTTTTTACTTTAAATTTGTGAACGTACAAAACAATTTTACTCGATAAATGTTACCTTTGCAGTCATAAAAAGAAAGACTAAATCCAAATAGTCTATTTTAACAAATCATTGAAATTAATAAAACGCTGATTATCAATCAATTAGTAATGGAAAAGAAACGCAGAATATATCTCGACAACAATGCTACGACACCCGTTGACCTGCGTGTTGCGGAAGCAATGATGCCTTATTTTACAACTCATTTTGGCAACGCTGCCAGCCGCAATCACCCATTCGGTTGGGAAGCGGAAGAGGGCGTTGACTATGCACGTGAGCAAGTCGCCAAACTCATCGGTGCGGAAGACAAGGAAATCATTTTCACTTCGGGCGCAACGGAAGCCATCAATTTGGCTCTGAAAGGTGCTTATGAGATGTATGCTAAAAAAGGCAACCATATTATTACCGTAAAAACCGAACACAAAGCGGTTTTGGACACGTGCAAACACATCGAAAAAATGGGTGGCGAAGTCACTTATCTCGATGTCAATTACGATGCCACGATTAACCTCGACGAACTCGAAGCGGCTATCAAGCCAGGTACGATATTAGTATGCGTGATGTTCGCAAACAACGAAACGGGTGTGATTCAAGATATGAAGCGCATCGGTGAAATTTGTGCAAAACATGGCGTGTTGCTTATGTCTGATATTACGCAAGCGGTGGGTAAAATACCTGTCAATGTCAAAGAGTTAGGCATTCACTTGGCTTGTTTTACGGCTCATAAAATGTACGGACCAAAAGGCGTTGGTGCAATGTTCGTCAACCGCATCAAGCCTCGTGTAAAGGTGACGGCTCAAATTGACGGTGGTGGTCACGAGCGCGGTATGCGTTCAGGTACGCTCAACGTGCCAGGCATCGTTGGTTTTGGCAAAGCGGCTGAACTTTGTATGCAAGACATGGAAAAAGACACGGCTCGTATTTCAAAACTCCGTGACCGTTTGCAAACGGAATTGATGAAAATTGAAGAAACGACGATAAACGGCAATCCAAACAGCCGTATGCCGCACGTAACAAACATGTCCTTCAAACACGTTGAAGGCGAAGGTTTGATGATGACTTTTAATCAAGAAATTGGTTTATCGTCGGGTTCTGCTTGTACTTCGGCTTCATTAGAGCCTTCTTATGTGTTGGTCGCAATGGGTTTAGGCGATGATTTGGCGCATTCTTCTTTGCGTTTTTCGTTGGGTCGTTTTACGACAGATGAAGATATTGACTACACAATTGAAGCGATTACAAAGGGTGTGAACCACATGCGTGATTTGTCGCCGATTTGGGAAATGTACTTAGAAGGTGTGGATTTGACACAAGTTGAGTGGTCGGAACACTAAAACAGACCAAACTCTGACATTTAAAATTTGGTTTTATCAGAAAATTTCTGTATATTTCTGTATATTTCTGTATATTACTGTATATTAATCAAAGACGAATTAGGTCAGAATACTGAGGGGGTTGTTTTTCATTGATTAATCCGTATATTTATCAAAATCAATTGGCAATGAATGTTTTAGAACTAAAAGGCAGTATTATCGAACGTGTTGCACAACTGCAAAACCAGTCCCTTTTAGCCCATTTAGATTCAATTATTAAAGATTTTATTGAATCAGGTGGCGAGGATTGGTATAAAAAACGGATGATAATAACTTTACAGCCGAACAAATAGCGAATCTCGTCATTGCAGAAAAGGAATGCGATGATTCAACTAATTTAGTTCCACATGATGAAGCCGTAAAAGAGATTGAAGGTTTTTTAGTGTAAATTACATTTTTTGAAAAAAAAAGCTTTAAAAACAAGTCAAAATCTAAAAAAATGAGCAATTTGATAAGCCGAATTACTATTTCAGATGGTGTTTGCAACGGCAAACCAACCATTCGAGGAATGCGTATCACAGCTCAAACGATTTTAGAATTTATTTTGGCAGGTGATACTGATGAAGATATTTTAGAAGCATATCCAATGTTAGAAAATGAAGACATTGAAGCGGTTAAACAGTTTGCTTTGAATCTGATGAATAACAATTATTCAATAAGAGAAATCAAAAAAGCTGCTTAAACAGTGGCAAAATTTATCTTAGATGTAAACGTACCACAAAACATAAATACGTGGAAAAACGGAGATTTTGAATTTCAAATTCTCCGAAATCGGACAGCATCAGATGGTAGTATTTGGCAGTATGCTTTGGAAAATAACTTGACGATTGTAACAAAGGATGCAGATTTTTCAAATCGTATTATGCAAACGACACCTCCTCCAAGAGTTATACATTTGAGGCTTTTCAATATGAAATTGAAAAATTTTAGTGATTTTATTGAAACTCATTGGGAAATAATTGAACAACTAAGTGCAAAAAATAAATTAGTTAGCGTCTATCTTGACAGATTTGAAACAATAAATTAACAATATTTAAAATATTCAATACAATGGCATATTCAGAAAAAGTAATCGAACATTTTCACCATCCACGCAACGTCGGTACACTCGACAAATCAAAAAAATCAGTAGGCACAGGCTTAGTGGGTGCGCCTGAATGTGGTGACGTCATGCGTCTTCAAATCGAAGTTGACGAAACAACGAACACCATCATTGATGCTAAATTCAAGACTTTTGGCTGTGGTTCAGCGATTGCGTCATCTTCATTGGCAACTGAATGGCTTAAAGGCAAAACAGTTGACCAAGCTTTGACGATTGACAATATGGACATCGTTGAGGAATTGGCATTGCCACCCGTCAAAATTCACTGCTCTGTCCTTGCAGAAGATGCGATTAAAGCCGCTATCAAGGACTATCAAGTAAAAAATGGCTTACTCGTAGTAGCGTAAATTGTTTTGAGTGTTGGGTTTTGGGTTTTGAGTAACCCAAAACTCAAAACCCAAAACCCAAAACTTTAAAGAAATGGTTTTTGTAGCAGATTCAGCCAAAGAAAAAATTTCAGAAATACTGAATGCAGAACATTTGGATAACGACCATTTTGTTCGCGTATCTGTCGTGAGTGGTGGCTGTTCAGGATTGTCTTACAAGATGGATTTTGACAACCAAAGCAAGCCCAACGACCAAGTTTTTGAACACAACGGCGTTAAAGTCGTCACAGACTTAAAGAGTTTTCTTTATTTGTTCAACACAACCCTTGAATTTTCAGGTGGTTTGGAAGGCAAAGGTTTTGTGTTCAATAACCCAAATGCAGCCCGTACATGCGGTTGCGGTGAGTCCTTCGCCGTATAATAATGGTGAATATTTTAATGGTGAATGGTGAATTATTCACCATTAAAATATTCACCATTCACCATTAAAAGATATGCCTTCCATTTACAAAATCAATCGCTCTGTCGCCCAAAATTTGGCAACGGCTTACATGGATTCACCTGTTGGCTTGTTGGAGGTGCAATGTACTGAGGGGGGGCTTCGCAGCGTTAATTTTGTAGAAGAAAGAGAATTTGAAGAAAATACAAACGCATACAATCAATTGACAATCAATCAATTGTCAGAATATTTTGAAGGCAAACGAACCAGTTTCGGTTTGCCTTTTGATTTAGAAGGAACAGATTTTCAAAAGCGTGTTTGGGCAGAATTGCTCAATATTCCGTTTGGCAAAACACGTTCATACATGGAGCAGTCCAAAGCACTCGGCGATGTGAAAGCGATTCGTGCCGTGGCTTCTGCGAATGGTCAAAACAAAATTGCGATTATTATTCCATGTCATCGTGTCATTGGTTCTGATGGTTCTTTGACGGGTTATGCAGGTGGTTTACATCGTAAGAAATGGTTGTTGGATTTTGAAACGCCACCCATTCAAGGGGAATTATTTTGAGACACCCCCTCAGTAAAAAAGCCGTTTTTCAAGCAAAATACTTGAAAAACGGCTTTTTTACTGAGGGGTATATTCATTATCATAAAGCTGTATAACAAAATAAATTATGTTCTGCAAACGGTGGGCGTTCTTGTTTGTATGCCAAAGAACATTTAACTTTGTTTAAAATTAAAAAGCAATGACAAAAGTATATTTTTTAGAGGAAGAACAATTACACTTTTCATCAGCTGCTGAAACAGCACTGCTGTCTTTGAAAAATGAAGATGCTGATTATATCGGTACTTTGTTGGACAAAGCGGCAATGGATTTATTGCCTAAAAAGAATAGAAATGAGTTGTTTTTTAGTAAATATGAAATTCATTACAAACATTATCGCATAATTTTTAAGGTTACTAATAAGTACCTTGATATTATTCATATTGTTAATCGTCACGCTTTTCCTCCTAACGGAACGCCTGTTTATGAAAGAATTTGATTCGATTAGTTTTGACAAAGAAACATACGAAAGAGAACTCGGTCATTATGAACAATTGCTACAAAAAAAACCAATATTGAGTGAAAACAAAGATATCTTACCTTTTTTCAAGGAAAACAGACAACTTTTAGCTCATATCGGTAAGTCAATTCTGCCTGATGTTTTTCCTGTAAATCGTATAGCTTATGAATATCCATTATATGGAGACTTGATTTGTGATGCCGTCATTGGCTAATGCGGAAACCAAAACGTATTGCTTCATTGAGTTTGAAGATGCGTCAGAAAACAGCATTTTTGTACAAAAAAAAGGCAAATATCAATCAGTTTATGCGCCTCGATTTGAACAAGGTTATAGTCAAATTGTAGATTGGTTTTACAAATTACGTCATGTAAGTCCTTATGATTTACAAGAAAGGTTTGATTCTGATAGAATCTATTATCATGGTATTTTGATAATCGGTCGTAGCCATTTTTTGACGAAAAAGGAAGAAAATCGTTTGCTTTGGAGACAAAGACACACCATTATTGATTCAAGACATATTCATATTTTCACATTCGACGATTTACTTTTAAAATTGAAAACACCGAATTATTGATTCAATTAACTTTCATTTTTTTCTGAAAGTTTTAAACAAAATACCCCAAATCAAAGTTAGGCAGACGAGTTGACAAAAAAGCGGCTCACCTAACAGCATGAATTTTAATCTCCAACGTTTCCGTCGCATCGTCTTTCCTCTTTTTGCGGTCTTGATTGTCGCAGCCATTTTCTTTACAACGAAATTGCGGTTTTCGTTCGATTTTGAACAGTTTTTCCCTCAAGGAGACCCTGATTTAGTGTTTTTTCAAGATTTTATCAAAAATTTTGAAACAGACGACAATTTGCTGCTTGTCGGTGTTGAAGCACCAAAATCGGAAGGGGGTGTTTTCAATCAATTGTTTTTACAACGTTTTGACAGCCTAACAGAACAATCCGCCAACTTGCCTTATGTCACTGACAATCAATCACTTACAAAAGTTAAACTGCCCATTAAATCACTGTTTGGCATCATACCTGCGCCAGCCATTCACATAGAAGATACATCGTATTACGCTATTGATAGAGAGAAAGTATTGAGCGATCCGCGTTTTATCCGCAATCTAATTTCTGAAGATGGCAATGCCCTTGTCCTATTTTTGAAAACAAAAGACAGGCTCAATCTCAAAGAATCGGATGAACTCATTCACGCCCTCGATTCGCTCATAAAACCGTATAATTTTGCCGCATATCACTATCTCGGTCGGGCTAATTTCCAAAAAGAATTGGTTTGGATGGAAAAACGTGAGGTGCTGGTTTCTTCCATGGTGTCCGCTATTTTAGTCGCACTCATCATTGTTATTTTGTTTCGACGTTGGAAAACCGTTCTCTTGGCTTTGGCTTCTATTGGGTTGTCTATGCTGTTGTTTTTCGGGGTGTTGGGCGCATGGGGACGTGATTTGTCGGCAATGTCGGCGTTGTATCCTGTTTTGATGGTTATTATTGGCACGTCGGATTTTATACACATGTTGTCAAAATATATTGATGAATTACGACGCGGGCATTCGCAAGAACACGCTATTTGGTTGACAATGAAGGAAATAGGTCTTGCTACATTGATGACAGCCGTCACAACAGCCGTCGGTTTTGCTACGTTGGTGACGAGCCGCATCATACCGATTCAAGAGTTTGGTGTCAATGCGGCGGTCGGCGTTATGGTCGCTTATGTCACTGTTTTGCTGTTTACAACTTCCTTATTTTCGTTTTTCAATGTCAATGACCTTATTTTACTGAGGGGGTCTTCGACGCGCATTGAAAAGTTTATGGATTGGGTTTATCGGTTCACAAAATTGCGGTCGAGAGCCATTGCGCTGGTTGCGATGGGTATTTTGTTGGTGTGCGTTTATGGCATTTCAAAAATAAAGACAAATTACAGCATCGAGGACAATATGCCGATTGGTCAGAAAGTGACGCAGGATTTTTTCTTTTTTGAGAAGGTTTTTGCGGGTTTTCGTCCTTTGGAATACGCTGTTTTTGCTCAAAATGGTCGGTTGGCGGATGATTATGAAGTGATGAAATCCATGAACGATTTAGAGAACTATTTGGCTACTATTCCCGCGATTCGCTCCGTGACATCGCCCACCATGATTTATAAATCCATTGGGCAGATGACGAATGGGAATCGGAATGAAGGCTATTTGTTTCCGAAAGATTCGGCACAATTTGCTGATTATCAAGTTTATGCAGATAAAATACCGAAAGCGGCTTCACAAGTTTTGATGTCAAAAGATGGGACTAAAGCGCGTATCGCTACTAAGATTTCAGATTTGGGTGCAGACTCCGTCATGGCGATTGGCGACCGTATTGACGCTTGGATAACAACAAATATAGACTCCACGGTTGCCACATTTAAGCGTACAGGCACGGGTTATATTATGGACAAAAACGCCCGATATGTCCGCAGCGATATGCTCGAAGGCATTGCTTGGGAGGTCGGTCTGATAGCCCTTATGATGGGTTTGATGCTGCGGAATGTCCGAATGATTGCGATTTTTTTGATACCGAATCTGTTTCCCCTTGTTTTTGCGGGTGCGCTCATTGGCTTTCTGGGTGTGGACTTAGATGCCGGTATTTCGATGATTTTCACCGTCATTTTTGGTATTTCGATTGACGATTCGATTCATTTTTTGTCGAGTTTCAATATCAATCGCGGCAAAGGTGAAA
>JAYSQG010000075.1:0-13487 GCA_043721685.1 Saprospiraceae bacterium
CGGCGGCGCTGGCTTCGGTTTTTTAACCGAAGCCTACTACGTTAAGGGGTCTCTGACCCCGCTCGGTCTTCCATTTTTGTACCATACAAACCAAGTACAACGAACACCTATGCCGAGCGCAAAGTATCAATAGTAGTATGTTAATCACAAATTTTATGAAAAGTAGAAAAGATAGGCAGACGACTAAAAGCGATGGTGTAAATATAAAAAAACAATTTCTATACATACAAGGAAATATCAAAAAAATAATTTATTAATTTTATTATTTGAGTTGGATACTGAGGGGGCTATACTTGATAGCGTTTACTGTATGCCCCAATTGGCTTCCTCTTTTTTTCTTGGATTAATCTTTCGATGATTAGGAAACTTCAAAAACTATTATTTTTCTTAAAAATAATCAAACACACACCCAAAAAGCACCCTCTTTCGACAAACAAATCTCCTCTGTGCGAAACAAGCGTCCTCTGTGCGGAAACAAGCCTCCTCTGCGCCCGAACGCACTTCCTCTGTCGAGAAACACGCTTCCTCTGTCAAGGAAGAGGTCTCCTCTGTCAAGAAAAAGGTCTCCTCTGTGCAGAAATACACTTCCTCTGTCGAGGAACACGCTTCCTCTGTCAAGGAAGAGGTCTCCTCTGTGAGGGGATGTGGTATTTCCATCATTTTCCCATTTTAAGGGCATAATATAAAAATGTTAATGCACATTGACACAGCGTCAATGCGCATTAACAAAACAATTTTGCTCATCTACAAAATGTACTTTTATGACAGATGATGCCCCCTCAGTCAAAACCTATATTTTAGTGATTTTGCTCATCAATGATGTTAACAGCTGTCATTTTATCCCCCTCAGTATAAATGTATTTTTGTGGTGAAAAAAGAAAGCGTCAACAAACGCATTTATCACACTTTAAAATTCATGTATTATGAAAACTAAAACATTAGGTTCTCTGGAATCAATAAAATGGATAGCACAAATTGTCGGATTCGCAACCACGTCGGGTTTAATAATCTTCCTTTTTGCTGAAGTTATACCCGGTATTCGTGACGGACGAGCCGATATTGTCATGCCGATGCTACCGCTTTTAATCCTTGGTATTGTAGGATATTTCATCTCTTTATATCGAGAATTGGCGGGTGCTGCGATGCTCGTAGCGGGTGGTTTATCGTCAGTGTTGTATATATTGCTAACGATAAAAAATCTAGAAATTGCCCTTATTATGGGTGTTCCATTAGCCATTTCAGGGGTTTTATACCTCATTCATTGGTCAATACTTTTTAGGAAACACCACAATCACAAGCATCATTAGGTCAAAAAATATTTAAAATTGAAAAGCCTTTCTCCGTTCATTCAGGGAAAGGCTTTTGTTATTCAAAAGAAAAAATATGTGTATTGATGTCTGCATCAAGAATACATATTTTTTTCTATAAAAATTAATTTTTCCTATAAAACCCAACTCATTTGTTTTAGCTTTGTCAAAAGACAAAAGAACCATTGTTTGAAAGTATTACGATTTCAACTTCTGGACAACAAGGCTTGTCATTTACAACACAGGGGAAAAGAATCAAATAATATAAGACTAAATTTATCAGAAAACTTATAAATCCACTTAACAAATGAGAATACTTACCTTGTTTTTCCTTTTTTTTTCTACACAACTCTTTTGCCAAACCATTGGTACATTCACTTCCGTCACACCAACAGCTCAAACTGAACAGTTTGTGATACCTACGACGCATAGAATGCAAAAGCTGATGCAATCTGGCGACCCCCTCAGTATTGGCGGCAATTTGAAGGGAACACCTGACTTTAGCTGTTACGTGCCGATTGCTGGCAGCAGCACAAGCGGTTATGTGACTATCAGCCATGAAGAAGCACCAGGCGGCTTATCCGTGTTGGATGTCAACTACAATAATATGTCTAAACTTTGGTCAATAACCCATTCAGAAGCCGCTGACTTGACTGCCATCAACGGATTAACCGCTGCAAATTGTTCGGGCGGCTTAACGCCGTGGGGAACAGTTTTGAGTGGAGAGGAATATGTTTATACTTCAGACTTCAATGCAGATGGTTATAACGATGTCGGTTGGCTCGTCGAATTTGACCCTGTTTCGCGCAAAGCCCTTCGGAAATTATGGGCTTTGGGTTGTATGCCACATGAAAATGCTGCGGTGTCATCAGATGGTACAAAAATATATTTTGGTGCCGATAATACGGACAATGGTTATTTATACAAATTCGTTTGCACGACAGCCAATGACCCAACGACAGGCACGCTTTACGCCTTGAAATTAACGGGTGGCGGCAACGGCGATTGGGTTGTCATTCCGAACTCGACACAAAGTGAACGGAATAATACGGTCGCCTTATCCGCAACGGCAGGGGCGACGAACATCAATCGTATTGAAGATGTAGAAATCGGACCCGATGGTAAAATTTACGTCACATCAACGGCGTTTCACGAAATATATAGGTTTAATGACAATAGTTTGACCGTTTCAAGTTATGAAACTTATGTATCTGACCAATGCTACAATATTAATGGCACTTGCGAACCTTTTGGCATTGCAGGTCAAGCAGGATGTGACAATTTAGCCTTTGATGGTGAAGGTAATTTATGGATTTTAAACGACGGAAGCAGTAATCATATCTGGGTTGTAGGTCCATCGCATACAGCAGGAGGGACGAATGATGTGCGGTTATTTGCCACGACTCCCGCAGGTTCAGAACCCACAGGTATCACATTCTCACCTGATTATAAATTCATGTTTATTTCTATTCAACATCCCAACACAGGTAACACGGCTTCTCAAACCGATGCGGCTGGCAATGCGCTTGTTTTTAATAGAGGTACAACGCTTGTTGTGGCGCGACAAGAATTTTTAGGAACGACATCGTTACCTATTGATATTCAAGACTTTACAGCAAAAAAAAGCAATGAGAAACAAGTTGCATTGCAATGGCATATTTTAAATGCAAAAGACATTCAAAATATAACAATAGAGCGCAGCAAAAATGGTGTTCATTTTGAAAAAATAGGGGAGGAGAGACCCCCTCAGTATAGTGAGCAATTTATTGACATAAACCCTTGGTTATCAACAAATTATTATCGGTTAAGATTCAAAGAATGGGATGGAAAAGAAAGTTTCTCTAAAATTTTATCCATCGAATTAACAGATGATTTACCAAAGATTCAAGTAGCTTCAAATCCATTTGATATTGAAGCCAAAGTTTTATTTTCAAATTTTAAAGGTACTGCTAAAGCTGTTCTATATAACGCCATAGGTGTAGCTGTTTGGACAAAAATGATAACGGATACTGAGGGGTCATTTACACTGGGTCATTCACTGCCTTCGGGCATTTATTTTTTAAAAACATTCAATACAATACAGCAGACGTTGCAACCGATAAAAATAGTAAAAAGGTAATAATGGCGAATTAACTCATTGATTTTGAATGTTTTAGTATTATTTACTATAATACATCTTATGTTAATTAATAAAGAGCTTTTTCGGCAAAAACAGACTATTCACCATCGTCTGCCTCATTTTCAGCTACCTTTTCAGCCTTGCCATAAACAAGCGCTGTAAAAGTCTTTTTCTTCGATACATAATATTGCCAAACAATTGACCCCCTCAGTATGCCCGCAGTATTATTAGGCGCAATGCGTTCTTTTTCAATGATTTGTGCAACTTGTTTTCTTTTCTTCAACATTAAAAAGAAGTTGCCATAAAAACTAAAATGTGCTTTTATTATGGATGCACAATGTTTGAACTGCCCACCGAATAAGAACTTAACTCCTGCTACGCCATCTAACAAAAGACGTGTCGGAATTAACCACAACAGCTTAGTTGCAGATTCATTTTTCAAAATGGCATAGAGACTATTTCTAAAATTCAAGTAGGTTTTACGCGGACTTAAATAGTCCATTGTCCCTCCCCCAACGTGTCTAACAACACCTTTTGGTTGTACCATGACCTTATACCCTGCCCTTTTCATACGCCAACATACGTCAATTTCTTCCATGTGCGCCCAAAAATCCTCGTCAAAACCGCCGAAACGATGCCATAAATCGGCTCTAACGACCATTGCCGCGCCCGAAGCCCAAAAAATTTCGGCTTCATCGTCATACTGTTTGCGGTCTTTTTCAATGGTTTCAAACACTCGTCCACGACTAAACGGATAACCCAAAGCATCTATCCAACCACCACAAGCGCCCGCGTACTCATATTTTCGTTTTTTATTATAACTCAAAATCTTTGGTTGAACGGCTGCAATCGTTTTGTCGGCATCCATCATATTGATAATGGGTGTCATCCAACCTTGTGAGACCCGACAATCGGAATTGAGCAAAACATAATAATCGTAACCATTAGGCACTGCTGTCGTGCGCGGACGCAATTTTTCATGTTTCAGAGCTTCATTATAGCCTTTTGCGAAACCATAATTTTTGGACAATTCTACAACACGGACACGGTCAACGCCCATCAAGGCAGGAATGCCGTCTAAATTCAGTTCGCGCACTGTTTCAACACTGTTGTCGGTTGAACCATTATCCGCGACTATAACATCAAAGTTACCATATCGAGAACCACAAACAGAGGGCAAAAATAGCTTCAAATACTGAGGGGTATTCCAATTCAATATGACTATTGCTACATGCGAAATAAGTTGATTTTCAATATTTTGTAAGACTTCACGGCTTTCTCTTTCATCGTCGGCGAGTTGAATGACAAGCGATTCGAGACTGTCGAAATAACGGTCAGGACGTAGGAATTGAACCAATTCAACCTTCACTTTTTGCCCATAAATATCTTCATTAAAATCAAAAATATTGACTTCAATTGTCACATTATCATGGTCTTTCAAGACGGGTCTGTTGCCCCGATACATCATGCCTTTACGCAATTTGCCATCTGGTAAATGCACAAAAGCCGTATAAATGCCATGCGGTGGCAGCAGTTTATTTTTTTCCGTCACCAATAAATTAGCCGTTGGAAAGCCAATTTCCTTACCTATCTGTTGCCCTTTAACCACCTCGCCTGTAAAACTGAAATAATGACCCAACAATCGATTCGCTGACCGAATATTGCCTTTTTCAATCGCTTGCCTAATTTTTGTAGAAGAGACAGCTATTTCGTCAATGACTTGTTTTTCAATTTCTATGACTTCATAACCGAATTTAGGTGCCAATTTCTGCAAAAGAGCCGTATCCCCTACCCGATTCGCACCAAAACGGTGGTCGTAACCAATAACAATATAGGTGGGTTTAAACCTTTTATAGAGGAGGTTTTCGATATAAGCTTCAGGTGTTTGTTCCGAAAATGCCTTTGTAAAAGGCACGACAACAACAACATCAATGCCGTATTTTTCCAACAACTCAACTTTTTCTTCGATGGAATTGAGCAATACAACTGACTTATCGTTGGGTTGAGCAACAAGACGTGGGTGTGGATGAAAAGTAATGACAACTGATTGACTATCAATACTTTGCGATAATTGTTTGACACGTTCCAATATGCGCTGATGTCCACTGTGGACACCATCAAAAGAACCTATTGTGACAACAGTGTTCTGAAAAACGGGTAAGTCTTCAAGGCTAAAATACACTTTCATAATGGGGGCAAAATTAAAATATTTATTGGTTATTCGTTATTGGATAAACGAATAACCTATAACCAATAACGATTTACCAATCAAACGCCTGTTTCAAATCTTCAATCAACCATTCGGGCTCTTCTAAACCGATGTAAAAACGGTAAAAATTGAAGGGTAATGAAGGATTTGACTTACCTTCAACGCCGTACAAAGAGCATATTGGGAAAACCAACGATTCATGCCCGCCCCACGAGACCGCAAAGACGAAACGTTTCAAACGATAGAAAAATGCTTCGGCTTCTTCGATGGTTTCGGCGGTCGTTTCTATCGAAAATAAGCCGCCACAGCCTGACATTTGCTTTTTTGCCAATTCATACTGAGGGGAGTCTTCGAGAAATGGATAATAGATTTTTTTGACTTTTGGGTGCGTTTTTAACCATTCTATCACCTTTTTAGCACTTTCATCTGACCTGTTTATACGTAAAGGCAGTGTGCGTAAACCTCTGATGATGAGATTGGCATCGTGCGGGCTGATGATGGCACCGAGACACATTTGCTCATTGTCGAATATTTTTTGAACCATCTTCAATGTAGAACAGACGACTCCCGCCACTACATCAGAATGTCCATTCAGATATTTTGTTGCCGAATGAACGACGATATCTATCCCATACTCAATCGGTCTTTGAAAAATGGGCGAACTATAAGAGTTATCAATAATTGAAATCAGTCCATGCCGCTTGCAAATATCGGCACATGCTGCCAAGTCTTGCAGTTCAAAAGTCTGTGAATTTGGGGTTTCGAGAAACATAACTCTGGTATTTGGTTGGATGGCTTTTTCGAAATTAGCCGCATCTTTTCCATCAACAAAAGTCGTTGTTACGCCAAAACGGGTTAAAAATCGAGTTAACAACACATTTGTCCAGGAATAAGGCGATTTGACGCATACAATATGGTCTCCAGCATTGATATTGGCAATAACCGCCGCCGCCACCGCCGCCGTACCACTCGCAAAAACAAGGGCTTCTTCGGCGGACTCCAAAGCCGCTATTTTTTGGCGCAATATTTTGACTGTAGGGTTGTTGCCTCTTGTATAAATCGTCCCACTCAATTCATTTCTAAGTCTTTGACGGAAATCATCTAAGTCCGTGAAGGCAAAATTTGACGTTTGAATGACGGGTGTTGAGACGGCATTAAAATAGTTTTCTCGGTCTTCTCCGTGTTGATAAAGGATTTCTGATATGTGCATATTCATGAATTTTTCGCCAAGATACTGAGGGGTAACAACTTGATCGTTATTTTTTTAAAAAACGTTGTAAAAGTTATACTCAAGTTAATTTTAGGCAAAATTACAATATTTGACATCGTGATTCGTTCTACAAGTTCAAATTAACACAACAATAATTTATTCATATTTTTAAACTTAATCTTTTAATGAAAAAACTATTTTTCGCAATTTGCTCATGTTTTATCCTTGCTGCTGTTTCTTGTAATAAAGATGCAAAGACACAAGCTACTTTAGAATTACGTCTCACTGATGGACCGGCTATGTTTGAAGAGGTCAACATAGATGTTCAAGGCGCAGAGGTTCACGTAAACAAAGACACCGCAAGTAGTAGTGGTTGGCAACCTTTGGTAATAAAAAAGGGCATTTACAATATTTTGAAACTGAACAATGGCATTGATACCGTTTTAGGTTCAACCCAATTGCCTTTGGGTGATGTTTCAGAGATTCGTTTGATTCTCGGTGATAATAACACAATCAAAGTTGATGGTAAAGTTTTGCCATTGGTTATTTCAAGCGGGGACAAAACGGGTTTGAAATTAAAATTTGAGAAAAAGCTATTGGCAGGCGTTTCATACAAAGTTCTTATGGATTTTGATGCCGCTAAATCTGTCAAAGAAGTCAAAAAAGGCATTGAATACAAAATGAAACCGCTTATTCGACTTATCACAGAAGCTAATAATGGTAGTATTCGAGGCGAAATCGGTACAACAACTTGCAAAACAATTGTTTACGCCATCAACGGCACGGATACTTTGACTTCAACTTATCCTTCATCCACAAACCGTTTTGTGCTTCAAGGGCTTTCTGCTGGCACATATAAGGTTTCTGTAGCCGCTGAAGGTACAAGTTGCACAGGCAAAACGATGGACAATGTGAAAGTTGAAGTCGGTAAAGTCACCGAAGTCGGTAAAATTCAATTGTAGGCACTATCTGACTTAATTGACGGGGTTAATTCTCCACATTGGCCCGTCAATTATTTCAGTTTGCAATGTAAAAAAATCAGAAACAGATATTTTGACAACTATACAATATTGATATCAAGCGCTCGTTTTACAGTGGTCAATAACATTGATAACAACACCGAACAATTACATTATGGTCATTTCTTAACTTAGATTTTTTCAAAAACGCTTCCTTTTCCTACATGATTTAACATCTACTTCCGATTTCATTTTTTTTTATAATCACTTGACATGCAAAACGTGTCAACACCGTAGGTCATTCCACATAAACATTTAAAGCATCACCCGACGACCGATTTAACATTTTTTACTTTACCCAAGACCGATTCCGACTCAAAGCAAAGGAAAAGCGGCATCAATGATTGGTGTCGCTTTCCTCATTTTATACCTCAATTGATAATAAATACATACATCGAAGAACCCTACAGGGTGTAACCTTTGGATGATGTATCTAGCCTCCTTCTCCCTTCATATCAAAAAAGATTTTAGATAAAAATAAAATATAAACAAATTGGGGTCTTTTCAGGACTTAACCACCCATATTGGGGTAGTTATTCTACAAATTATTCTACAAATTATTCTCAAATTGTTAGGTACAATTTTATTGTTAATTATGATAAATCTATAAATAACACTTGTGAAGTGAATACACAATAACTAACTAAACATGAGTATCAAAACTATTAGATGACAAATATTACCACAAATCGTTGATTAAATTGTAAATTTTAAAAACAAATAACATGAATAAAAAACACCACACTCCTATTCCTCTTCTACTATCTTTTCCTCTTTGTAAAACACTATTCAAATTTTAAATCGCAAAACAGATGTCTGTAATTTGAGGGCTTCTACTATGTTTTTAATGCTTAACTATTGATTTAAAATAACATAAAACAAACAAAACGCTCTTCAAAGTTTAGCATTGATAAAAGGACAACAGCCAATCAGAATACAAGCAATAAATCTTTTCAAAGTATTTGGCAATTGATGACGCCAGTTATTTAGCCCCCCTCAGTATTTTTTCGTTTTTAGCAAATAAATTGAAATAAAACCATTTATAAATACTTGTTATCAATAACTTATAGAACAACATCTATGCTTCATTCATTCATTTTACAAAATCATCAACAAAATGCAAAATTGTTCCTTTATTAAAATCGTGTTCACCTTTTTTAGCCTGGCATTGGTTTGTAACCAGATAGATGCCCAGTCCATCTTTGAGAAAGATGCAGGAACACTCATCAATGAACACTTTCAAAAGAGTGGTCATTTAAACAAAAACATGCAATATCATATAAATGATGATGTGCATGATGAATCTACAGGCGTACGCCATATCTATTCACAACAACAAGTCAACGGAATTTTTGTAAAAGATGCCTTGTTAGGTTTGCATATCAGCCAAACATATGGCGCAGTGTCACCCTCTGACCAATTTTCTGAACCTAAAGTCAATTCAGCACAGCCATCAATCACAGCAGAAAAAGCTGTTTTGATCGTATTAGAATCGCTTGGCTTACAGCAAAAAGACAATCTAACAATAAAAGAACCGCCTCATGGGCTCGATCAACAAACCGTTTTTGATAAAAGCACCTTAACAGCCGACAAAATCAAAGTGCGCTTGATGTATCATAAAGGCTTAAAAGAAGGTGGAACTCTAATACTCACATGGGAAACTCAAATTTATACAGTTGACCGCCAGCATTATTGGCTTAGTTACACGGATGCCCTTAATGGAAACATTTTAGAAAAACAAGATTTAGTACTGAAATGTAATTTTGGTGGCGTGGAAACGGATGGCTCGCCAGAAGAGCTAAAGCAATTAGAAAAAGAACATCATGCACGCCATTTAGCAACCGCTGCACGTACAGAGGCTTATATTGCCCAACAAGAATTACGTAAATTGGATAGATTTGATGTACCTCCTGCCAATAAAAATATATTCTCAGCTTCCGAAATGATGTTACCACCTTCAAATACTTATCTAGTTCTTAATCATCCCGCAGAAGCACCTTCTGATAATTCAGCAACAAACACGCAAACTAATGTAACAACTGCTGGTGATGCCACTGCTTCACCATACGGCTGGACAAGCGATGATGGTGCAACTGATTACGCTTATACGAGAGGAAACAACGTGTGGGCTTTCTATGACCCAAGCCCTGGTCCTTTGGGCGGTGCACCGAGTCCCGCTCCTAATTATTCAGCGCAGGCTTCAAATGTTCCTCCTGTTGCGCCTTATACGTACAATTATCCTTGGGATTTGACGCAAGAACCTGAATATTCAACAGCCAGTGCAACAAATCAATTTCCTAATCGGAATGCAGCTACGGTTAACTTATTCTATTGGAATAACTTGATGCACGATGTTTTCTATCCTTTTGGTTTTAACGAAAAGGGACGAAATTTTCAAACAACCAACATTTTTAGTGGCACTAACAGAGGTGGTATCGGAAATGATGGTGTTTTGGCGCAATCGCAGGATGGCGGTGGCACCAATAATGCTAATTTTTTAACCTTAACGGATGGTACACCAGGTCAAATGCAAATGTATCTATGGACTGCGTCCGTCTTAGATAATTTAGTTCAAATTAGTACGGTCACAGGCGGAGCTACGCCTCCTCCTTCAGCAGGAACCAAATATCCATCCTTACAAGGAGCTTTATATTTAGCTGCCAACGAATCGAACGTTGCATTTAATCTCGATATCTACGCACGTCCAGTTCTGAATAAGGATTTTATTGTTGTCCAAAAAAATGCAGCGGCTTCAGTGGGTACTTCTACTGAGGGGTGTGGTGCCAGTATGGGTGTTGGTTTAGCGCCTGCAAATACCGTTTTGGGGAAAATAGTTTTGATTGATAGGGGCAGTTGTTCCTTTGTCGAAAAAGTGCATGGCGCCCAATTGGGCGGTGCTGTTGGTGTCATCGTGATGAACAATGATGCTGCAAACCCTAATGCAGTGCTTGCAATGGGTGGTTCTGATGCCTCTATTAACACTATAACTATTCCTGCGGTTATGGTTTCCTACAATAAAGGTCTCGAATTAAAAGCTGCCTTGGGTTCTGGAGCGATAATCGTTGGTTCGCTCAAGCGCGATTTACCCAAAGTACCCAAAAAAGACGGTGATTTTGACAATGGCATCATCGCACATGAGTATGGTCATGGTATTTCGTCACGTACTTCGCCACAAACAGCATCTGGTGGTTCTCTTTCTGGCAATGAGCAAGGTGGTGAAGGCTGGAGTGATTTCTGGGCTTTATATATGACAACTCGTAGCAATGATTTAGGGAGTATAACTACTCAACATCCAAACGGTGTGTTGCCTGACCGTGGCATTGGTACTTACGTATTTTATCAAAATTACGATGGTTTGGGTATTCGTCCACGTAAATACAGCATCAATACAAGTGTCAATGAGTTCGTTTTTGCGGGTACTTCTGCGGGACTTTCTGACCCATCACTGACAGTTCCTCACGGTATTGGTTTTGTATGGTGCACAATGCTTTATGAGCTATTTCAAGAAATGATTGACCAATACCCGATTAATGACAACATTTATTATTCACCAAACAATGTCGCAGGTTTAGCCAGTGCAGGTGGCAACAATGTTGCTAATAAATTGATATTAGAAGGCATTCGTCTCCAACCAGCATCTCCGACTTTTATCCAACAACGTGATGGTATCTTAAAAGCTGATACTTTATTGTATGGTGGTATTCACAGTTGCCGTATTTGGCGTGCTTTTGCGAAACGTGGCTTAGGATATGATGCAACGGATGCCACAAATGCACTCGGAAATGAAACGAATGGTTACCAATTACCTCCTGCCTGTGATCCAAACGTCGTTGTTTTCAGTGTCAAAGTAACCGCACCTGACACTCTGAAAAACGGAACAAACCTCCAATACACAATTAAAGTGACCAATACTGCTTCTGCAGCGACTAGTGTAACGATTACCAACCCTATACCAGCAAATACGGCATTCCAAACTGCAAGTGACGGCGGCAGTGTATCCGGGTCAAATGTCGTTTGGTCAGGTGTATCCGTGCCCGCAGGACAAACAATCACACGTACAGTCACATTTTTGGTCATTAAACCAACCGCTTCGACGCTTTATTTCTTTGATGATCAGGAGCATGGAACGACGAAATGGGCAACTTCCTCTGCTAATCCTTTATATCCTTGGGCTCAAATTTCAGGTTCAGCTTATACAGGTACGACATCGTGGTTTGTGCCTGACCCAGATGGATCATCAGACGCAGGTTTAACTACTGCCTCACCCGTTGCATTGCCTAATATAAATGGATTAAAACTCTATTTTAATCACATGTATGGGACAGAAATAACTTTTGATGGTGGAACATTGGAAACGGCTCCTTCTGCAGTAGGACCTTGGACGACAGTTCCGCAAAGTAGTTTTGAATCAAATGGATATCCGTCCGAAGCCACAGTGACAGCGGCTGATAACCCTTTGATGTACACCAGTTCTAACAACGGATCTTGTTTTGGCGGTAGTTCTGGGAATTTTATTGAGTCAGTGGTCAACCTCGATGCCTTTAAAAACTCGAGCACCTATTTCCGCTTCCGTTTCATGGCTGATATTCTTTCTCCAGCTGTTGGTTGGAATGTTGATAATGTCTATGTCGTGTCAAATCCAATTTTTGTGAACAACACAGTGAGCGTAAGTTCTGGTGCTTTTACAAAAACAGACGCTGCAACTACATTAATCACGGTCAATAATTCTGTTTTACCAGTAACCTTGAATCAACTTTCGGCTAAGGGACAGCCCGACAAAACCATCCATGTCAATTGGGAAACAGCTACTGAAAGCAATAGCAAAGGCTTCTACTTAGAACGAAGAGACGAAAATGAAAAAGTCTTTGTACCCATCACTTTTGTCGAGTCTAAAGGCAATAATGGCAGTGTATATCAATATATTGACCAACGCGTTGAAACAGGAAAAGCCTACTATTATCAACTCCGTCAAGTTGATTTCGATGGAAAAGAAACATTATCTAAAATTGTATCTGCTCGTTTGGATGGCAAAGGTGCAGACATAAAATTCAATAATCCTGTTGATAACTTATTGAATATCAACCTGACAAATATTACAGACAAAGACTCTGAAATCCGCATTCTCGGTATTGATGGTCGTTTGGTTTACTCTGTTGGGGTCACGTCTCTCGATGCACAAACACTTCGCATCAATGTCTCAAATTGGTCAAAAGGGCTGTATGTTGTCCAACTCAAAACAGGCGGCGTTAGTATTGTCAACAAATTAAGTGTTCAATAACATTAGCTTATTTAGTTTAGAAAATCCGAGTTAGTTAATATTGTTGGTAAGACTACTTGTAAAATCTCATATATCGCAATCACCATTGTTGAAGGAGATTTTGCAGGTAGTTTTTTTATTAATTATTTAGTTTAAATAAATAGTTAAACTAAGTAAAAAGCATTTTTATCACTAATTTGGGTGCTTTATTTTCAAGTCTATTTTTACGTGATTTTCATTTAACTAAAAAATTAAACCGAAAAATTAATTAGATATTTTTTGTCATTCTGAACGAAGTGAAAAAATCTACATGATTCATTATCAATTGTTTATACAGATTCTTTCACTGCGTTCAGAATGACAAAA
>JAYSQG010000076.1:0-43360 GCA_043721685.1 Saprospiraceae bacterium
GCGCCAAGTGTTCAAAAGCATTTGGCGCGTTTGTCGTTTGTGGCAAAATGTCGTAAGTAATGATGAATGATAAATGATGAACGATGAATTATACTAAGCATTGACTATCAAATAGTTGCAAGAAATCAATTTCCCGTTTATTGTCGTTCATGCACTTACCAAGTAAATTATTCCTTAATTTTGAATTGCGACCTTAAAAACCCTAAAACTTGTTATTTTTGCCCAAAAGAAAAACCCATAAGGAATGCTGAAAAAATAATGTCCTAAACTTTATTTTATAAAACTGTTGAAATCAACGTTTTGCAAATTCATCATTTATCATTTCCTAAAACATGAGCCAAACAAAAATACATCGCCAAAGTCGAGAGACCGAGCAGAAAGCCCTTGAAATCAATCTCGACGATAAAATTTACGGCACTTTTGCTGAAATCGGTGCAGGTCAAGAGGTCGCACGTTACTTTTTTCAAGTCGGTGCTGCCGCTGGAACGATTGCTAAAACCATGTCGGCTTATGACAAAACGGTGTCCGACGAGGTGTATGGCGTTGAGCCGGGCGGTCGTTATGTCTGCGAAAACCGGTTGTACAAAATGCTCGACCATGAGTATGTATTGATGGAAGACCGTTTACGGCATGAACGCCCGAACCAACAATTTTTCGCATTTTCAGATACCGTAACTGCTATCAATTTTTCAAAAACCATCAATGGCGAAGGCTGGCTCGGTGTCCGTTTTCAACTCCATGCTGACAGTAAACCCAATGATTTGGTTGTTCATGTCAAGTTGCTCGATGGTGAAAATAGGATTCAACAGCAAGCGATTGGTATTTTGGGCGTGAACATGATTTACAGCGTTTTTCGCTATCACAATAACGTCGAAGTATTGTTGCAGTCGTTAATGGACAGTTTACAAGGGCGTATTTCGATTGATATGGTGCGCTTGACGGGTCCTGATTTTGCGCATATTGACAATCGTTTGCTAAGTCTTTGGTTGATAAAACACAATATGTCGGACGTTGCCATTTTTGGACCCGACAAACGGAATATGCAAGCAGGGGAGTTTTTATATCGGAAAAATGTCTTAGTTGTACGTGGTTCTTTCCGCCCTGTAACTTTGGTCAATGAGGATATGATTCGATCAAGTTGGGAGCAATTTCGCTCTGAAAAAGATGTAGATGCTAAGAAAAGTTTTCTTTTAACAGAAATTACGCTTGATAATTTGATGTTAGAAGGCTCGCTCGATGAACAGGATTTCCTTGACCGTGCAGATTTATTATGCGCTTTGGGGCAAACCGTTATGGTCACAAATTG
Source organism: Saprospiraceae bacterium (assembly GCA_043721685.1). Classification (GTDB taxonomy): domain Bacteria; phylum Bacteroidota; class Bacteroidia; order Chitinophagales; family Saprospiraceae; genus JAAFJT01. The sequence goes on from JAYSQG010000076.1 coordinate 1,307, forward strand.
CGAACAACATCAAAAACTCATCAGATATCTTGCGGACTATAAAGTGCCAAAATTGGGCATGGTTGTAGGTGTTAAACAATTATTGGACACCATAAATGAAAAATATTACAACAACTTAGACGGACGTTTGCTCACAGCTTTTGGTGAATTGTTTACCAGAAATGTTAAAGTTTATGTCTATCCAATGCTTCAAGAAGGCTCAAATGAAATGATGACTGCGGATAATATTCCCGTTCCCGACGGTGTTAAATTCCTTTATCGTCACCTTTTGGAATCAAAGCATATTGAAGATATTCGCAATTTTCATCCCGAATATCTACATATTTACTCTAAACAAGTGCTGAAAATGATAAAACACGACGAAGAAGGGTGGGAGACCATGGTACCTGAAAAAGTCCAAAAACAAGTTCGTGAAAAATGCTTGTTTGGCTTTCCTGCGTTTTCAATGACGTTTGAGTATTAAGTAAGCCACTTTGCCACTGCTTTTGCCACATTCTGCCCATCCATTGCCGCCGAAATAATACCACCCGCATAACCCGCCCCTTCACCCGATGGGAACAAACCTTGCACATCGTCGTGCATCAATGTCAACGCATTGCGTGGCACACGTACAGGAGCACTTGTACGACTTTCAGTGCCTATGACATTGGCTTCTGATGTCATATAACCTTTCATCATTTTGCCAAATTGCGTCACACCGTTTTGAAGACGGTGATATACTGAGGGGGGGAGAAGTTCATGCACAGGCGCACTCAAAAGCCCTGGAATGTAGGAAGTAGGCGGTAAATTGCTTGATAATTTGCGATTTGCGAAGTCTGTCAAACGTTGTGCAGGTGCTTTTTGGCTACCATCGCCTGCGCCAAACATCTTTTGTTCAACTTGTTTTTGAAATTCAAGACCTGCAAAAACGCCGTGTTGTTCAAAACCTATCAAATCTTCTAACTCAATGGCAACCACCGTTCCCGAATTAGCAAAAGGCGAATCGCGGCGGCTCATGCTCATACCATTCACCACAATTTCGCCTGGTGCCGTTGACGCGGGTACAACCAAACCGCCTGGACACATACAGAAGCTGAACACGCCTCGTCCATTGACTTGACACACCAACGAATAACTGGCGGCGGGTAAAAGGTCGCCTCGGTCTCGTTTTTTATATTGCACTTCATCAATAAAGGCTTGGGAATGTTCGATGCGGACACCGAGCGCAAAGGGTTTTGCTTCGATTTTTATATTATTTCGATGCAAAAGGTAGTAAATATCACGTGCAGAGTGTCCTGTTGCTAAAATAACGGCTTCGCCAAAATGCTCCTCTTTTTCGTTGGTAACAATACCTTCGATTTTACCCCCCCTCAGTACAAAGTCCGTTACGAAGCTGTCGAAATGTACTTCGCCGCCAAAATGAAGGATGGTTTCACGCATATTTTGAACGACTTGCGGCAATTTGTTAGAACCAATATGTGGATGTGCATCTATTAAAATATCGGATGTTGCACCATGCTCAACAAACAATTTTAGTGATTTTTCAATCGAACCACGTTTATGACTTCTTGTATAAAGTTTTCCGTCGGAATACGTTCCCGCACCGCCTTCCCCAAAACAGTAATTGGAATGTGGGTTGACAATGCCAAATTGTTGAATATCTCGAAGGTCACGGCGGCGGGCGCGCACGTCTTTTCCTCTATCAAAAATGATGGGTTTTAGTCCTAATTCAATCAATTCCAAAGCCGCAAAATAGCCTGCGGGACCTGCACCGACGATGAGGACACGTGGTGCATCGGCTACATTTTTAAAGTTTTTCAAAAGGGCTGGTTCTGGAGAAAAAACAGACCCCTCAGTAAAAACGGCAATTCTTAGCTGAAAAACAGCATCCCTTCCACGTGCATCAATAGAACGTCGTAGAATTTGCAAATCACTGATAGTCAATGGATTGATGCCTAATTTTTGCGCGGCAGCGCGACGAATAACGTCATTGTCTTGCGCCTCTGTGGGCGATAAGCGGAGTTCGATTTCTGTCATTTTGACCAATAGTTATTTGGTGAAAAGTTATTGAAGTACAAAAGTAGCATTTTTTATAAAAGCAGCAGTAATTCAGGAATTGAATACAAAAATATGAATCATTGGTCAAGGCGGATGTAGCATTTTTCTTTGACTTCGCGTATGAGTGTCTTGAACCGGAAAAGACCTTTAACTTTTGCTATGGTTAAAAAATTGTATCAACAATTGGGTATTCCAGCGCCTATTTTGCTTTCTCATGAGTGACGTTTAAAGATTATTCTCCCTTTTCATACCGCCATACAGCCAATGCTCGCAACGTATGTTCAGAAGCGTCAATGGGTTGCAAATCGCGGACTTCGACTTTCATCAATATGCCTTCATAGTCCATATGGACAAAATATTCTTCGCCCCCAAAACGCTCGGCATCTGTTGCATCGCTCACGACTTCAACGGTGTGTTCTTCGATTGTGCCATTGCGCTTTTTTATTTTGGCTTTTGCCATAAATGGAAACTCAAGGCTATCGGACATAAAGTAGTACCAGCCCATATTTGCCTCTACTTCATCGTAACAATCTACTGTTATTTCATCTTCGATGATGTCTTGCATTTCTTTTTCTGTCATTTTGTTTTTTTATTCGGATTGACAAAAAAATTTGTCAAATATAAAAATAGATTAGTCTATCTTAAAAGAAAACAGCGCATCCACAACGGGCGTTTTGACAATAGTGGCACTTTGGTAGTCATAAGCATGCTTTTTTTCTATAAATTGTACGAAACCAAACCAATTAAAATAACGAGCATAAGTTCTGACAAGATAACATCTTTCCGCTTGTGTATGAGTAGTCATATAGGGTACATCTACAAAATCAGTCATCAAACGCGGGAATGCCCCGAAGTACTTATCTGCATAAACAGACAATAACGGAGGGGTCTCTCCTAACTTTTGGAACAAATAAATGGAAAATGCCCAACCCAAAGTGCCGGTATCTTCCGAAGTATATAAATCGAAATATCCCCAATTGAATTTGGACATAAAAGGTTGAAACATAGCCACAAAAAGGGCATTTCTATCATTTTTCTCCAATATCTTTTGTGTTTGTTTTGTCACATTCAGTTTGCCATTGGCTTTACGCAGCAAGCCGCCAATCATGCCGATAATTTTAGCCGCATGTATGACTTGAAAATCTTCTTCTTTGCGTTGTTTGTATAGATCTGAAAGTTCTTCTTTCCAATACTTCTTATCGGCTAATTCTTGACAGATTTTCAAAGGCAAATTGCCTTTTGGGGTCAATTTAACAGTCTTTTCACGCATAACGATGTGTAGTAGGTGTTCAAGCGTCAGAAAAAAAGGCATTTTCTCAAAAATATCGTCTACCACCTTGTTGATAATCAAAGGAGATTCGGCACTAAAAGGGCGGTATAACAAAGTGTGCATTTGAGTACGTGATAGCCCCGAAAAGTCTTGGTCAATTTGACTATTGTGTGCCTGTTGTCTTTGATTTAGAAAATCTTGCAAAGCTTCAAGTGAATGAAATTGCATATTGTTCAACTCCTCTTGGCTTATAAAATCCATGATTTGATTATTTTATCGTGAAATAATGGTGCTAAAATAAGCAATTATTAGGTTTTATAACACTTATTGATGCCATTTTGGAGGAAAATGTTGAGCGTCTTGATGATTATTGAGGGTGCATTAATCCTTCAACATCCCATACATATCCCCAAACTTCTTTTTCAAAGCAAACCACTCATCACGTATTTGTGCAGCCATGATAAAATCGTGGTCATTGGCAGCATCTTTCATTTTCTTTTCGGTTTGGTCTATCATTTTTTTGAACTGTTCGCGGCTCATATAGTTCGTAATCGGGTCAGCAGCGAGACTCAATTCCACGGGTTCGATATATGCTCTGTTGTTTTTACCTCTGATGTCGAGGATAGAACCTGCGGCAATGATTTCCTCACGCGTCCTAGCAACAGTGCGTGGTGTGATGCCATTTTCTTCATTATATGTCATTTGAATAGTGCGCCGACGGCTTGTTTCGTCCATCGTTCGACGCATAGAATCCGTAATTTTGTCGGCATAAAAAATGACTAAGCCGTTGACATTACGGGCGGCACGTCCTGCCGTTTGTGTCAATGAACGCGCATTACGTAAAAAACCTTCTTTATCAGCATCTAAGATTGCCACAAGCGATACTTCGGGCAAATCCAAGCCTTCACGCAGCAAATTGACACCAACTAATACGTCAAAATCGCCTAATTGCAAGTCCCTCAGTATTTCCATACGCTCCATTGTATCTACTTCTGAATGGATATAACGCACTTTTATGTCCAATTTTGCTAAATATTTTGACAATTCTTCAGACATACGTTTGGTCAAAGTTGTCACCAAAACCCGTTCGTTGCTTTCAATTCGGTTGCGGATTTCATCTAATAAGTCATCGACTTGATTGATGGACGGACGCACCTCAATGGGCGGGTCAAGCAAGCCCGTTGGACGGACAATTTGCTCAACAACGACTCCCTCAGTAGTTTCGAGTTCATAGTCTGCTGGCGTTGCAGAAACGAACACCACTTGATTGATCATACTCTCGAACTCATTGAAATTCAAGGGTCTATTGTCCATCGCACTCGGCAAACGGAAGCCGAAACTGACCAAACTTTGCTTGCGCGCACGGTCGCCACCCCACATACCTCGAATTTGCGGCATCGTGGCATGGCTTTCGTCAACAAACATAATATAGTCATTAGGAAAATAATCGAGTAAACAGAAAGGTCTATCGCCCATTTTTCGACGGTCAAAAAAACGTGAATAGTTCTCAATACCTGAACAATAACCCAATTCTTTAATCATTTCGAGGTCGAAATTCGTGCGTTCTTCGATGCGTTTTGCTTCAAAAGACTTGCCTTCGCGCTTGAAATATTGGATTTGCTCGTACAATTCGTCTTGAATTTGGCGAATCGCTTCGTGGATAAACTCCTTAGATGTGACATAAAGATTGGCAGGGAAAATAGCGGCTGTGTCCATGGATTCGCCACGCTGCCCTGATTCCACATCAATCATATCAATACTTTCGATTTCGTCGCCAAAGAAAACGATGCGGTATCCATAGTCCACATAAGGCAAATTAATATCAACCGTATCGCCCCGCACTCGGAACATGGCGCGCCCAAGCTCCCCCTCAGTACGAGAGTATAAACTTTGGACTAATGAGTACAAAAACGCATTGCGCGAAACGACCAAACCTTTATAAATACGAATAATACCTGACTCATAATCTTCGGGATTGCCCATGCCATAAATGCATGATACAGAGGCAACTACGATAATATCACGCCGTCCAGACAACACTGAACTTGTCGCCCGAAGCCGCAGTTTATCCACTTCTTCATTGATTTGCATGTCTTTTTCGATATAGGTATCGCTGACCGAAATATAGGATTCTGGTTGGTAGTAATCGTAATAAGAAACGAAGTATTCGACGGCATTGTGTGGGAAAAATTGCTTGAATTCACCGTACAATTGCGCTGTTAAGGTCTTATTATGCGTCAAAATCAAGGTTGGGCGATTCAAATTTTGAATGACATTTGCCATCGTAAATGTCTTACCCGAGCCTGTGACACCGAGCAAAACTTGCGCTCTATCTCCTTTCAAGATGCCTTCTGTCAGTTGTGCAATGGCTTCTGGTTGGTCGCCTGTTGGAACGTAATTTGAAACAAGTTTGAAGTCCATAGTCTATCAAAATTATTTTTTTGAACCTCAAATTTACGCCAACAAATCGTTTATTTTGAATATTTTTTCTAAAAAAATGTTTTTAATTTTGGTTGATTTCAAACAAAAGCCCCCCCCTCAGTATAAAGCCCTATTTTTATCCAAAAAAGCACCTTGCCAAATATTAATTGGCTAATTTGTGGCTCATAATTGGCTCATAATTGGCTCATAATTGGCTCATAATTGGCTCATAATTGGCTCATAATTGGCTCATTTAAAAAAAATAAGAATAATTCAAAAAATATGGAATCAAGACTTCAATTTGATTTTGCAACAAATCAATCTATATTAAAAAAAATCACTGCGATTGCCGCTTTTCAAAGTCGTTGGGATATAGAGCAAACTGACGAAATATTGTTTTTGAAACAGATGAAAATGCAAGCGATGATTGAAAGTACAGGTTCTTCTACTCGTATAGAAGGTTCAACTTTGACCAATAATGAAGTGGAATCCGTACTGAAAAACATGAAAATTACGCAACTGAAAACGCGTGACGAACAAGAAGTTGTTGGCTATTATGAAGCAAAAGGCTATTTGAATGAACGTCAAAAGCAAATCATAGATATTGCAAAAAACAACCAATCTATGCAAATAGCCGATTTTATGAAATTATTACCCGATATTCCTCGCCCGACAATCAAACGCGACCTTTCTCTATTGGTAGAAAGGCGGTTGTTAGTGAAAGTTGGGAAAGGGCGTGGGGTATGGTATTTTGTAGAGAAGACACCTGAATAATTAGAATGAAAATTATCCCCTCAGTAAAACTCATATCTTTTCAACATCAGATGTGGGCAACCAACCATCTTCACCATTTGGCAATTTAACTTTCGTCATTGTACCAATGATGTCTAATATTTCGATTTTTAAACCTTCGTGCAGATTGTTAATAGTTGTAGCGTTGGGGTCGGGTGCATTTTTCAAAGCGGTTTCATGATTTATGACAATGCCATAAGGTGTTTTCATGACTGAAGCAGTCGTTTGTGCTAGTAAAAAAAGGAAAATACTGAGGGGTACAGCGGTTAAACCTGTGATAAAACCGTATTTTTTTCGATGCCTTTCGTCGTCCAAAAGCCAAAATGCAAAACCAATAGCTCCTAACCATAAAAAAAACAAACCAAATGTTGCCCAAGTATCTGCTGGAAATGTGCCTCGAAGGTTGTGCCACCAACGTATGAAAAAGACGGTCGTTACGGGTTCAATATCATCACTCACCCGTGTCCGCGCGATAACGAGGTTCTGCTGAATATCCACATCAGTCGGGTCAAGCCGCAAAGCACGCTCATAATTTAGGAGTGACAAACCGATTTGATTGAGCCGAAAATAAGCATTTCCTAAATTAAAAAACAGTTCTTTTGAGAATACATTGCCACTTTTTAGGATGCTTTCATAGCCATCAGCTGCTATACGATAGTTACCTTCTCGATAAGCTTGATTGGCTTCTGCGAAAATTTGTTGCGCATCGGCAGCCTTTATGTTTCCCATAAGAGAAAGGCATAAAATCGAAAGAAATAGCCTGATTATCAATTTGTTATACATTTTTGTCATTGATTGTAAGGAGTATTTTCTGTCGCTTATAAAAATCAAAAGGCAGTTAATACTTGGAGTAATGCCCCCTCAGTATCAACTGCCTTTTGGATGTGTTGTGCATAACGAGCTTCATCGTTAGATATTCATAAATAGAATTTTTACTTCACAACTGGAACGCTATTCATATTGCCATTTAAGATATAAGCAACAAGAATAACAAAAAGGAGAATAGCGATGAGGAAATAACCAAAGCACCAGCCTTTTTTGCCATAATTTAAATCATTACTAGCCATATTTTTTTTTTATTATTTTAATGAAAAGTTGGTCGAAATCCGAACATACCGCAAAAGTAAGTTCTTAATATTTTATGGCAAAACCTTTTGCAAATTTATTGGTGATTGGTTACTTGTTATTGGTGATTAGTTACGTGTTATTTCCTAATCACGAATAACCAATCCCTAATAACCAGCACTAACCCCGAGACACCGAATCAACATACTCCGTTAACAACCGAACACCATAAGCAGTGGCATTGCGGTGCGTGCCCAATTCAGAGGCAACTATCGCCATCGCGGCGATGTCCAAATGCGCCCAAGAAGTATGATTATCTATAAAAAATTCGAGAAACTTGGCGGCTGTAATTGCGCCTGCTACGGGTTTACTGCTGAGATTGGCGATGTCTGCCACATCGGATTTCATGTCCTCGAAATAGGCTTCCCACATGGGCATACGCCACAAACGTTCCCCTGTTGCGTCACCTGCTTTTGCGAGCGCGGTCGCTAATTCGTCGTTATTAGAGAATAATCCAGCAGCATTATAACCTAAAGACGTAACGACATTGCCTGTCAAAGTCGCTAAATCTATCATAATATCTGGATTGAATTGCTTTTTCATATAAGCCAAACCATCGGCGAGGACGAGTCGTCCTTCCGCATCAGTATCAATGACTTCAATCGTTTTGCCAGAATAAGAGTCAATCACATCGCCTGGACGTGTACCTGCACCGTCCACCATGTTTTCCGTAGCCGGAACGATGCCAATGAGATGAATAGGTAGTTTGAGTTTTGCCACCAATTCCATAGTGCCGAGTACAGCCGCCGCGCCGCCCATGTCGGATTTCATGAGGTACATATTATTCGAAGGCTTGAGGCTGATGCCGCCCGTATCGAAAGTTACACCTTTACCAATCAAACCGATTTTCTTCTTAGCATTCGGGTGTTTATATTCCATGATAATAAAACGTGGTTCATGCTCACTACCTGCGTTGACGGAAAGTAGGGCTTTTAAACCTGTTTCAATGCATCCTTTTTTATCTAATGCGGTGACTGAGTAATCGTATTTTTTACCAGAATTAATAGCCCAATCAGCGAGATACTGAGGGGTCTTATAATTCGGTGCGGCATTCACCAAATCCATTATTTGAATTTGGGTTTCGGCAGCCATTTCAGCTTGATTCGCGGTGGTTTCTGCGTTTTCGACATTATTTTTAACGAAAATCGTTAATTCGGCATCTTTTTTTGAGAGCGGATGAGGACTATTGCTTTCAGATTTGTAGAGACCGATGCGGTATGAACCGAGCAAAATACCGTTGACTGCAGATTTTAAAAAGGAGATATCATCGAGGTTGGCATGTATAAAATCGAGCGCAATTTGTCCACCATTAAATTTCGATTTTTGTGAAAAAGAAAGATTTCTAAAAGCTAAAAGGACATCGTTGCTGTTAGGTTTTTCGCCCAAGCCCAGAAGGTAAATGCGCGTGTGGCCCTTATAAAAATAGGTCATTTCCTTGATATCGCCTTTGAAATCGGTTTTTAATCGCTCTACAGCGATATTGAATGTCGTTCCAATGGCTTCAAGCGTTCCAGTTATAGTGTCATTTTTCAGTATCGGAATGATGACTGTGCCAAAGTTTTCAGTATTGAAAGTTTTATAGATTGAAATTTTCATGCGCCGACAAGACAAGGTTTGATGGGTTTTTAAATAAGTTTTTTAAGCTCAAAATTTGTTATGTTTTTCTTTGTTTTAAATCTAATAGTATGTTGGACGTAAAGGTCGGTTTAATTAATTTGAAATTTGACTTTCGCTTTACTTTTTAAAAGAGTAGTGTTATGTTTAATATTAAGTGCCTATTTCGTACAAATTTAAAAATAAAATATCAATAAACAACTGCCATGTGCCATTTTTAAGGTATCCCCAAAAAAAATGATACATTTTGGCAGTTGCATGGAGGCGAAATCTATTGTCTTTTCACGAAAAAAACAACCATTCTACGGCTTTCGGGAACTCTTCGCCCCAACGTCTTTCATTGTGCAAACCATGTGGGTCAATGGATTTTTTGAAATGTACTTTTGTCTCGTCAAAGCCTTGAACTTTGAGGCTCTGTTGAAAATGCTCAATATTAGGTACCATACTCGAACCTTCCATACCCCCTGCATAAGCATAGATTTTAGTCGGACTGGGTTGTAAAAAACGGATTGTATTAAAAGGTACATTCCGCATTGCCCACAAAGATGGCGAAAAAATCATCAATCGTCCAAATACTGAGGGGTACATCAAAGCAGCATAAATCGTAATTAAACCGCCCATCGAACTGCCACCCATACCCGTATGAAGCCTTTCAGGAAGCGTCCTAAACTGCTCATCAATGTGTTTTTTCAAGGTTTGTGCTATGAAACGGACATATTTACGCCCCGTTGATTTGCCCAATTGACGGTTATTGACAGGCGGTAAAAACTCGCCAACACGTTCCGAACCGCCATGGTCAACAGCGACAATGATGATGTCGCCCATGCCTTTTTCGGCAAGGACGGCTAATTTTTTATCAATACCCCAATTACCATAGGGTGCTTTATCATCAAACAGATTTTGGGCATCGTGCAGATAAAGGACAGGATAGCGTTTTTCAAGCTGTTGGTTATAATTATAGGGCAAAAGTGCAACAACACGTCTGTTTTTTTTCAATTGAGGAATAAAGAACGCTTCATCTACAACCTTGATTTTGGGTAAAAAAGCGGGGTTAAACGTCAATCCATAATTTGCCCAACGAGGCACAAAGTCACTCACAAACCCATGAAGATGCTTCAAAACGCGGTTGTCTGTCGAATTGCCAAAGGCGTCCAGTTCTTTGTTTTCCCAACCGCCACGCACGTATTTATAATGGACGGGTTGTGTCAAAGTCATATCTTTTGGAAAAGTGAATACAAAACGTCCTTTTGCAACCCTACGCATCTGAAAACGCGTATCATCAACATTCCAGTTGTTGAAATTGCCAACCACAAAGACAGGACGACGGTCGTCAACTGGTGTCGTCAATTCTAAGGTAAGTGTTTTAGAAAAGGTCTCAACGGGTAGGGACTGAGGAGGTGTTGTAAATATATATGATTCAGTAATCGAGTTCATTTTGCAAGAATTGTAACTTTTCGTTTTATTTCTATAAAAATAAGAATAACTAAAGATGTGTGCATTAATACAATGCCAAAAATAAGGAATTTGGATAAGGCACAAACGGAATGGTTTACTTTTTTTCGAATAAGTTTTTTATAACAATTGTCAGTCATGGCATGGGTATAAAAATAAGCACATAATTTATTGATCATTAATAAATTATGTGCTTATATGTTTTGTATTTAATGTCAATCAATTCCCTTATTTCTTATAAACTTCTATCTCATCCCCATAACGTGACTTGATTTTTTTGACGATTCGGCTCAATTCCTCTTTGGTTTCGTAGCCAACCTCACAACCAACTTCCGTTATACCGCTTGATTTTTTCTTTTCATAGACTCCATAACCTTGCTCTGTAATCCATTTTTTTAGTCTGATGATATTAGATTTATTTGCAAATCCACCAATAATAATGATTGCACTATTTGAGGATTTAGGTTTATTTACCTCTGGTTTAGCGGTGGTCGTCACATCTTGTTTTTTCTTATCATCAAAAAACTGATTGTTTGAGACGGTAGGCGAGTCCATCGTGTAGTTGGGTGGGTTCGTGGGCGACTGCGGCGCACCAGAATTGGGCGCAACATCTGTATTAGCCGATGCGCTTGTATTGTTACGCGGGCTAACATTCACTTTAGGCTTGTCGTTTTCTAATTTTTTGACCCCCTCAGTATTTTGCCCATCTCCCGTATTCAGCCAAACTATAATCGCAAGAAGTGTGATTAAGCCGACCGCAAAAGGAAGCGCATAGTCGCGCCAATTGTCCGGCACCCAGCTTGGCATTTTTGGTTTGTCAATAATCGAAGGCGGCGGCACTTCGTCAATTGGCGTTAAAAAAGCCACTTCTACTTTTTCTTTCAATGGCAAAACAGGCAAAACGGGCGGCGCTGCTTGAGGTAGTTTTTCCGCAGAAACGGGTTCTGCGGGGGCAGCCTTGACCGGTTCAGGTTTTGACCGAGAAATCGGTGAGAAATTAATGGCAGACAAGCCAAAAGTATCGGCATTGAAATTTGTTGCTTCTGGCAAAAACTGAATTTTTTGTGTGAAATCAACGTACAAACGACCAATTTCAGGCAGAATGACAATTTCTTTTTTGTCAAATTGGCTCTTGGTTTCTTTCACAAAAGCCTCTATAGCCTCTTGCGCCACTGAACTACTAACATGGTATTTGTTACGAATATACTCCACCAATTTGCCATCATTGACCTGTTGATTGGGGTCAAACGCCAGATGATAAGAAGGTGGGTGCAAAATGCCCATAACGCCATCCATCACAGCAGGTTTGTAGGTACTTGTAAACCCACCTAATCCTGGCAGAATCGCCATGCCTTCTTCCATGAGTAGGTCTTTGATATCAGCAGCTAATTGAATGTCCATTTCTCTCAATATTTTTCAGTCTCAAAAGTATAAATCAACCCTGACATTTTCTTAAAAATGTATTGTTTAAGTCGTTATACCTTGAAAATGAATGATTCTTTTTAATTTTTCATAGAGAAACTAAAACAAGTTTGGGTTTGCAGATTGATTTTTGAAATTTTAGCCCCCCTCTGTAAAAGTTATAAAACTTTAAAAATACAAGAGCCTTCTATATTTAGTCAAGCTAAATATTAGAAGGCTCTTGTATTTTGCACCCCTAAAAATTCGAGATGACTCTTTTTTTCAAGAATAAAATGACTTTTATTAGACCGTCATAATTTCTCTTTCCTTTGCTTCGACAATTTTATCTACTTTTTCGATAAAGGATTTGGTCACATTATCCACATGGGCTTCTTCTTTTTTGCCAATGTCTTCTGACAAACCCGCTTTAACGGCTTTTTTCAGTTCTTCCATTGCCTTTTGACGGGCTGCGCGGACACCAACTTTCGATTCTTCGCCGCTGTGTTTGGCTTTCTTCGCAAGGTCTTTACGCCGTTCTTCGGTGACAGGTGGAATGATGAGACGAATGATTTGTCCATCGTTTTGTGGTGTCATTCCGAGTTGTGCTTCAAACAAGCCTTTTTCAATCACCCCAAGCATTTTGGTTTCCCAAGGCTGGATGATAAGGGTACGTGCATCGCCTGTTGAAATGTTTGCAATTTGGTGAATGGGTGTTGGAGCACCATAATAAGGCACCATAATGCCATTCAAAATGTCGGTTGAGGCTTTGCCAGTGCGCAGTTTGACGAGTTCATGCTGAAGATGCTCAATAGCACCTGCCATTTTCTCTTCTGCAATCTCAATAATCAGACTAATTTCTTCTAAGTCCATGATTTTCAATTAAAATTAGGAATGAGCGATTTTTTATATTTTTCATAAAAAAAAGAACTTCAAAAACAACATCTGTTTTGAAGTTCTGCAAAAATAAACGTTTTTTAGGAAAACCTAGTTTTCGACGCTTAAAAATTATATTGCACCGCTTCGTTGCGGAGTTCAATTTCTCTGGAATCTTTCAAACGCCCGATGATTTTATCCACATCACCATGCAAAGACAGCTCTTGGTTGTGGAGCAAAATATAATTGCGCAACATCATCACATTTTGCGGGCGATTGCCTGAACGAACAAGGCGGCGGACGGTTTCCCGAGCTGTTTCTTCTATCAGTGTATGCTCCCCGTTGGCTTGCACTTTTTCATCATTGTCGGTCTCGCTGATGTGCTCACCAAAAAGGCGGGCATTGAGCGATTCGAGTACGGAATGTATTTCTGGCTTGGACTCAACGACATTTTTATCTTCAATACTCGGGATAATGTCATAGACTACTTTGGAAAGGGGGGCAGCTGATTCCATTTTTGGTTGAGGCGCAGATTTTTCTGATAAAGAATTTTTGATACGCAAGCAACTTCTACCTGTGGCATTGATAAAATTGACGAGTGGATCAAAGGCGTCATCATTTGATAAAATGGCAAATTCGACATCGCCACTTATCTTTTCATGCAATTTGCCCATTAAAAAACAAATATGATAGTTCAAATCATGTGTTGCCGTTTCGCCTACATCTATCCATTTTATGGCATTACCCATAGATTGCATATCGCGGACAAGCGTGAAAGGAACAGCTGTGACATCAGACCCAACAAAAACGAAAATTTTGTCGCAGACTTTTTCTAATTTTTTGAATCTAATATTGACTAAGGTGTCAAAATCCAAAAAAACATAGCGGCGTGAATGGGTAGTCATAGTTGAATTGTTATAAGTTTTGAGCTAAAAGAAGCGATTCATGTCATTGTCTGAAATAACAGAGCAATTTCGAGACTTCGAATCGCTAAGTTACATGCCTTGTTTTTTAAATTCAAAGCTTTTCAAGTTTTTGTTTGATTTTTTTTGTTTTTTTGTCTAAAAATCGCTTTTCCTAATTTTTTGTTTATAACACACTCTTCTCCTCCATTTTATTTGTCCAACGAGTCCATGATTTGAGCTGCGTGGTTTTTGGTATTTACTTTTTCAAAAACCTGTTCTATAATGCCTTTTTCGTCAATCAAAAAAGTGGTGCGGTGAACGCCATCGTATTCACGTCCCATAAATTTTTTCCAACCCCAAACGCCGTAAACTTTTAAGACAGTTAGGTCTTCATCAGCGATAAGGCTGAAAGGGAATTCATATTTTTCAATGAATTTGCCATGCTTTTTTGTTGAATCAGGGCTGATACCGAGCATTTCTATCCCTTGCGCTCTCAAATCATCATAATTATCACGGAGACTACAAGCTGCGGCTGTACAACTCGGTGTATTGTCGGCAGGATAGAAAAACAAGGCTAATTTTTTGCCTCGAAAATCCGAGAGGGAGATTTTTTTGCCATTTTCATTGAGTGCTGAAAAATTGGGTGCAGGGTCTCCTACTTTAAGGTGTGTCATATCATTTACGGATTGGCTTTCGTTTCCAAAGAACGAAGTAATACTTTTTAAAATTCCATTATTCATGTTGGTTTCAACAAAGAGGTATGGGAATTGTTCACAATCTTAGACATATTAATAAAAAACAATCGGATTCATGCCGTTTGTGGGGTCTTGGTGGAACATATTGCTTAGCAACTGAAACAAATCAGGGGAATAGGATTTGAACAAATCTGGGAATGTGAAAAAGTGGTGTGCCAGAATACCAAAATCATCAAATTCAGACAAACCGACGACTTTTGCAATCGTTTCTTTATTCATACCACTTATTTTCTCAAGCACCGACCAATCATTTTCAGTTAAAATAGGCAATGATACTGAGGGGGTCGTTTTCTTGAAAATTATAGCAAATTCGTAGATGCCAATACTAAAAAAAGACTTTGGGTTGTTCAAACCTATCATCAAAGGATCTGCTGAAAAGAGGACGACACCATCTTCTTCATATATTTCGGACGTATGTAGGAACGGATACTGAGGGGTAGGGAAAGGATGCGGATAGAGTATAAAATGCTCAAACTTACTTGTTGGTACTTCGGTTTTTCCAAAAAAAACCTGCGTTGCGATGGCTGCCACAGCGGCTTTCAAGTCTTCTGGTACGTTGTTCCGCATACTTTGTGCATCGGAATCATCGGCACGAACAGGGCGTATAAACTCATTGCCCAATATAAAAAGTGCTACCCGATTCCGAAAACGGATTTTCAGTTCAGGCGATAGTTGTTTATAATACAAAAAATGTGTTTCGAGCAATTTTGTCGCGGCTATACTGAGGGGGGGGGGATTGCGTCGAAACCACCACCAATTGATTTGTGGACTTAAAACATAGAGGGCTGCCAACATAACGAAGGCTGGAGTTGCCCAAATTGCCAAATATCCAGCATCTTTGAAAACAGCTAGAGCGAAAAAAATGACTGCCCAAAGTCCAAAAGGCAGGGCGATAACTTGCCAAGGTTGAAGTCTCATTTTTGCAAATTTTTCCGAAAGGTAAATTTATTTTTAAAAACTCTTTGATAATTCATAATCAGACGTATCTTTGCACCGCTTTTTGAAGGAAGAGTTGGCTAGTAAAGCCGTCTGGTAGAAAAAAGTACATGTTGTCGGTGATGTAGCTCAGTTGGTAGAGCAATGGACTGAAAATCCATGTGTCGGCGGTTCGATTCCGTCCATCACCACAAAACGCCGCAAGTTATTGATTCTCAATAGTTTGCGGCGTTTCTTTTTTATGTCGTTTTGGCATCTCGAACCATGAGTGATAATAAACGTGGTGCAAATCTTTTCACATAAGTCGCCAAACGTTCCCTTCCTTTGGCTGTTACAATTTCCTATTTTCCTTGACGTAAGGCTTTTAAAACGTTCTAGTTCTGTTGCGTTTCGTGCAGATAAGATGAGCTGCGCCCCTTCTTTGGCGAAAGCATATTCAAGGGCTTCGCCTATGCCGGATGATGCACCAGTTATCCAAACTTTTTTATTTTTAAAAACCATGTTTTAGTGTTGTTAATAGATTGATTCGTTTTGTTATGGACTTTGACTATTGACCTTTTGTACTTTTTTTATCTATCTCTTCTTTGAGTTTTTTTAATATTTCTTCATGTTTTTTAATGCCTTCTTTCATTTTTTGAATTTCAATAGCCGTTTCTTCTTTCACTTTTTGAATTTGTTCAGCAGCTTGTTGCTTGGCTTGATAGATGTTATCAGAACTTTCTTTTTGTGCAGTGCTTATTTCCTCCTGTATTTTAATACGGGCTTCGGCGGCTTCGGTGGCGTATTTTTGCTTTTTTTCCGCTTCTTCTCTTTGCGTATTAAGTATGTTTAATGCCGATTTTCGGCGGACGGAGTCCTGCTCTTGTCGTGCATTTAATTCAGTTTCAACTATTTCTTGAGCGATTTCCTGTTTTCTCTTTTGGGCATTGTCTTGGATTTCTTTTACTGCCGCTGCTGCTTGTTCACGAATAGACTTAACATCCTTTTGTGCCTCATCGGTCGTTTGTGCGATTAGAGCAGCCGTGTTTTGACGAGCTTGTGAGACTTCAATAGCTGCTTTTTCCTTTTCTTTTGCCGCATTTTCACGTAGTATTCGAATGGCTTCTGCCTCCGCCTTTTGAATTTCTGCAAAATTTCCAGCGGCAGCACGTCTTACTTCCGACAAACGTTTAGACGATTCTTGCGTTTCGAGGGCTTCTCTTTCTTTGATTTTCGTGATTTCCTTAGCCGAGGCTTCTTGGATTTTGACGACTTCTGCAACGGCTCTTTGCTTGGCATCTTGTACTTCCTTAGCTGTCATATTCAGCAATTCTTTCTCCTTCGTTTTTGCTTCAGCAATGCGTGTTTCCGCTTCTTTTTGAATCTCTAACATTCGTTTTTGCGCTGTTGTTTGGGCTGCATTGACTTCTTTTGCAAAGACTTGCTTGGCTTCTTCTATTTTTGTTGTGGCTGTTTGTATCTGTTCAGACGCAAGCTGTTTCGTTTTTGCAATTTCCGCAGCGGCATGTTCTCGTGCTGCAATGACTGCTTGAGCCTGTGCTTGTCGAACACTATCAGCGGTAGCTCGGATTTGCGCAATATAACTTTGCAAACTTTGTTGTGATTTTGTTACTTCAACAGATGCTTTTTCACGGGTAGTCGTCACTTCAAGGCTTTCTTTTTGACGAATCGAGTCAATAACAGTTTTCGCACGTTCTTGTTGAGAAGCGACATGCTCATTAGTCCGAGCGATTACTTCTGCGGCTCTTTTACGTGATTCAGCGACTTCGATGGCAGAAGCTTCTTTTTGTTTAGCGACATTTTCTTTTATTTCAGCGACTTCAGAAGCTGAATTCTGTTGAATCGTGGCTTTTTCTTCTGCAGCTTTACGGCGGGATTCAGCCAGTTCAAAAGCGATCCGCTGTTTTTCCAGGACGGCTCTTTCACGTACTCGAGCGACAGAATCAGCGGCATCTTCTTGAGTTCTCAAAATAATATCAGCCGCTGTTTTTTTGGCAGTACCCACTTCTTCAACGGTTCTTTCACGCTCTATCTTCGCTGCAGCGCGCGCATCAGTCACGGTCTTTATGCTTTCGTCTCTGATGCGTTTCAACTCTCCTGTAGCACTTTCACGTGCGGAAGCGACTTCATCGGCGTAGGCTTGCTTGGCTTCCGCCAATTTTTCGCGCGTTGCTTTGATTTCAGCCGCCGCTTTTTCACGAGCTGTTGCAACTTCCTTTGCGGACTCCAATTGTGCTTTTTGGATTTCTTGTCCGGCTCTTTCGCGGGCTTCGCCAACAGATTTAGCGATTTTATCCATTTCTGCACTGGCACGCTTTTGACTTTCGGCGACCATATCCGCAAATTTACGACCTGCTGAGTCAATCATCACTTGCGATCTTTGACGTGCTTCGTAAATTTCCTTAGCAAATTCGGCTTTTTTCTGTTCGGCTACTTGGCGTGAAGCCATGACATCCTCTTGGATTTTCTGCTTTTCGCGTGCCCCTTTTTCCTTTTCGTCAGTGATTTCAGATCTAATTTTGTCTTTTGTTTCAGCCAGTTCTCTCCGTAAATCAGACAATTCTTGGTCATTTAGCTGCGAAATATCGGCTTTTCGAACCACAGTTGAACCACCACTTGTTGTAGTCCCGCCGCCTGTCGTTGCTTGCGCTTGCGGTTTAAATCCCCCAGATTCTGTATTAACTATTACATTTTTTACTTTTGATTTATCCAGACTCATCATAAAACACAAAGCTAAATTTCTGAATTCTATTTGACGATTATCCGGAATTGTAAACTTACGCATCTCGTAACTCGCTTTGCTCAATATATAAAACGTTGTCGTTATGTTTTCTGAAAACCATGTGAGTGCCGCCATGTCCAATTGCAAAACGTTTTGAAATACACGACCTTTGACATCACCCATTTCTATAAAACGGTAAGTCTTGCGGGTATTGCTGGCATCAACAAATATCATTTCGTCACCTTGATTAAACTCAACACCGTTTTTTGATGTAATACGCGCCGAAACACCCTTTTCGTTGTTGAAAAACTCCATTTCGTAGGTATAATCACCCCGAAAAATCAAAGTCATATTGACACTATATAAATAATGTGTATTGCCAACCAATCGGTTGTCTGAAATCATACCATTGCAGCTTTGTGCCTTTATACTGAGGGGGGTAAAAAAAATACAAAAGGCAATAGGCAGAAGGTAATAGGTAAGGTTTAAATGCTGCCGACTTGAAAAAGAAGGCGTTTTATCGGCTTCTAGTTCAAAAAATCTATTCTGCTTATGGAGAACAGTAGGCATTAAATTAAAATTCAGAGATAGTTGCATACGCTTAGGTGTTTGAATGGACAAAACGATTTAACTAACAAGAAAAGATTGTTTTTCAAAACGTCCTTTTTTTGATATTTAATTTATACAATCCCAAAATTAACAGGTTTTCCTTTTATTTTGCTATAAAATTTAGAAGACTTGCTTTTTCTGTATAAGACTGCTTTTTTAGACTTTTTTAAACATCAATGTTTAAACGTTTTCATTAGTTTAAACGCTTTACATTTTTTATTCCTTTCCTTCAAACAACTCTCTTGCCAAAAAACGATTTTTAACACCTTACCCTAAACAATTAATCGGTCACTAATTCAACTTCTTCTTTTGCTGCCACTTATAATTCCACGTTATGGAAGGAATAATCGGAAAAATTGTCACTTGCTGCGCTGTTGCCTTTGCCGTTCCTTTTTGAAATGATTGTTGAATATCATAATAGACAAAAAATGGATTCCACCGATTATAGAAATTATAGACCGAAAAAGTCCAACTTGATTTGAAACCCGTTTTGTTGGGTTTAGGCGTATAAGTTGCCCCAAAATCAGCGCGATGATAATTTGGCAAACGCAGTGAATTTCGGTCGCCATACTCGATATTTAACCTTTGATCTATGAAATATAGTTGTTTTAAAGGCGTAAATGTATTGCCAGTGCCAAAAACGAAGTTTGCAGACAAATCCCATTTCTTCGTAGCAGCATAATTTGACACAACTACAACATCGTGAATACGGTCATATACTGAGGGGTAGGTTTTTCCGCTATTGATGTCGGGAAACGTCCGCAAGGTTCGTGACCACGTGTAACCGACCCAACCATTGAGCCGCCCTTTGGCTTTTTTGATAAAAAATTCTGCGCCGTAAGCCTGTCCTCTACCGAAGACAAAAGATTGTTCAACGTCTTCCGCTTGTTTCGGCACATAGTTTTCAGGATAATCAATCTGATTGCGCAGATTTTTGTAATACACTTCAACCGACGTTTCCCACATATTGTCATCAAAATTGCGGAAATAACCCATAGCATACTGAATTCCTCGCTGTGGTTTCACCAATTCTGAACTCGCTACCCACACATCGGAAGGAAATGAACTCGTCGAATTTGACACCAAATGCAGATATTGAGTGGTCATTGTCACCCCAAATTTCAAGGAACTGACATTGTCATTCATTTTGTAAGTACCAGTCAAACGCGGTTCAAAGCCCGAATAGGTCTTGGCAACTTTACCTTTTGTAAAGGTTTCACCTGATTTCACAGACGTATAAGGACCAATTTGTTGGAAAGCCGATAGCCGTGTGCCAATATTAACCGTCAATCGAGGGGTCGCCTTCCAATCATCACTGATGTAAGCCGCATATTCATGGGCGTATTTGGGTTTAATTAAATCTCTATTGGTGAAAACTTGTTCGCCATTTGTCCCTGTCGCAACATTGGGCGTCAGGCGATGATAGGTGTAGTTAATCCCAAATTTCAAAGCATGGTTTACTGAGGGGTAGTAATCGAAGTCAACTTTGCCGTTCCAATCACGCACACCAGAATAAACATTGAATTGAAAAACATCTTGACCGCCACCTGCAGCAAAATCGTAATCGTTGTAAATACCACTCACATTCATAAACAAAGTGGGTTTAAAAACATGATTCCAACGGAGCGTAGTCGTCGCATTGCCATAAGGCAAACGGAAGTTAAAACCTCTGTCTTTTGAATTGAAAACAAAGACATCACGTCCAAAATAGCCCGATAAATACAAGCGGTCTTTGTCCGAAAAGGTATAATTGGCCTTCGCATTGAGGTCATAAAAATAATAATTGGTGCCTGCCAACTTCGTTTTGTCAATATAAGGCTGTGCCAAATCAAGCGCATAAGTCCGTCTTGCGGAAACAATAAACGACGATTTTTCTTTCTGAATCGGTCCTTCAACCGTCAACCGGCTGGCAATGAGACCGATGCCGCCTTCTGCTTCATACGATTTATTATTGCCCTCTTTCATCTGAATATCCAGTACCGACGACAAACGACCACCGTATTGTGCAGGCATACCACCTTTTATCAAAGTCGTGTTTTTTATAGCATCCGCATTAAAAACAGAGAAAAAACCAAGCAAATGCCCTGGATTATAGACCACTGCTTCGTCCAAAAGCACTAAATTTTGGTCAATGCCACCACCTCGCACATAAAAACCTGAACTGCCTTCCATCGCTTTTACTCCTGGCAGAAGTTGTATGACTTTCAAAACATCGGCTTCGCCAAACAAAACAGGTGTTCTTTTGATATTGTCAATCGGCAGCGTCACCGTTCCCATTTCAGTACGGGTGACGTTTTTATCTTTTTCTTGTGCGGTCACGACGACTTCTTGCAATTCGACCCCCTCAGTAATTCCGACATTCAGCGTCTGATTTGCCGCTAAATCCACTTTAATTTCTTTATCTTGAAAGCCGACATAGCTCACTTTTATCAAATAAACACCTTTTGGCAAGGTCAATGAATAAAAACCATAGGTATTCGTCGCCGCTCCTTGCTGTCTGTTGTCTTTGTTAAAAACATTGACCCCAATGAGCGTTTCGCCAGAGCGTTCATCTTTGACATAACCAGACATTGTAAAATTTTGTGAAAAAACAGCACTTATGGTAAAAATGCTCAAAATGTAGGTAAGTAGAAAAATTCGGGTATTCATGCCAAATAATGTTTTGTTTAAAATGCAAAGCTAACGTTTGGTTAGGGAATTTGGTTTTGAAATTTAGTCAAATGTACTAAAAGTGAGGATAATGGATAGTTGATAATAGATAATCCAAAAAGTTAAGAATCCGTTTGTCACTATATTGCTGTACTTGCCTCAATTGCCTCCATCTTTAGATGGAGAATTTGTGATATAATCTTTATTCTCCATCTAAAGATGGAGGCAATTGAGGCAAGTACAGTTAGTTCTTATCTAAACACAAACGGCACAACGAAATACACATGATTTTCTACTTAAATTTAAAGTATAAATTCAAATGTTCCGTTGCGCCGTTTACATGAAAACCAATAAAACCCTATTCCGTTTTATCTTCTGGCGCAGGTTTTTTATCTTGTTTTTCGGCTTGTTTTTTACCCAAATATTCAGGCAATTCCATACCTGCCATATTGAGCAAATCGCTCATAGGTGGGATAGAACGATAAAGTCCTGAAATAAAATTCGAGGTAGAATTGCCTTCGCCACCGTTGCCATTTCCGCCTTCCCAAACGGTTACTTTATCAATTTTGATACCTTTTATGGCTTCCACTTGCGTTTTTACCAATTCAGGTAATTGGTCTGCAATCATCAGCAAAACCGCATCGCGGGTATTGCCACCAGCCGAATCCACGATTTTTTGAAAACCTTCGGCTTGTTTGCTCAATACTTCAAGTAAACCACGGGCTTCTGCATCTAGTCTCAAAAAAGTTGCATCGGCTTCACCTTTGGCGATGCGGCGAATTTGCTCGGCTTGTGCTTCGGCATTGATTTCTGTTTTGCGTTTTTCAATTTCGGCACGAACAACTTCATCGGCTTCACGGCTCGCTTTTTCACGGGATGCACGGGCTTTTTCAGCCGATTCCTCTGCTTTATAGGCATCTTCAAGGGCTTTTGCGGCTTGCACTTTTTCAGATGTTGTTGCCAAACGCAGGGATTCAGCTTCTGCTTGACGGCGTTCCGCCTCTGATTTAACAACTTGAATACGTGCCAAGTTTTCGCCTTCAACGGCTCTTGCATCGGCATCGGCTATTTTGATACGTTGCAATTGCCGCGCTTCTGCTTCACCTGATGCAGCTACGGCTTCGGCATTTGCTATTTTGATACGTTGCAATTGTCTCGCTTCTGCTTCACCTGATGCAGCAATGGCTTCGGCATTGGCGACTTTTGAGCGTTGCATTTGTTGCGCTTCTGCTTCTCCGATGATGGATAGGGCTTTGGTTTCAGAGACTTGAATCCGCATCTGACGTTGTGCTTCTGCTTCACCAATCGAACCATCACGGAGTTTTTGAGCCACTGAAATACGGGCATCGTTCACCGCTTTTGCGGCAGCTTCCTTGCCTAATGCTTCGATATAGCCCGATTCGTCGTGAATATCCGTTACGTTGACGTTGATGAGGCGCAAACCAATTTTTTTCAATTCAGTTTCAACGTGGTGCGAAACGCTGCTGTAAAACTTGTCGCGGTCGGTATTGATTTCCTCAATATCCATCGTCGCAATAACCAAACGCATTTGACCCACAATAATATCGTGAGAAACGGTGCGTATTTCTTCGCGGTTCAAGCCCAAAATCCGTTCTGCGGCATTGGTCATCACAGAAGGTTCGGTGGAAATACCGACCGTAAAACGTGAAGGCACGTCAACGCGAATGTTTTGACGGCTCAAGGCATTGCGCAAATCCACGTCAATAGAAATCGGGATTAGGTCTAAAAAAGCAAAATCCTGAATGATGGGCCAAATAAACGCCGCACCACCATGAATACATTTTGCCGATTGCCCAACACCTGTTTTACCATAAATCACAAGGATTTTATCGGATGGGCAACGCTTGTAGCGCGAAATAAAGAATGCGGTAGTGATGAGTAGAAAGACGACTAACAGTGCCAATAAAATGAAAATGGATGACATAAGTAGAATTGTTTAATGAGCAATTAAGTTGATAATGAATAATGGATAATGTACTGATATTTAATACTTTACTATTGTTATATTTGTGCTACATCTAAATATAAACACTCGTTATTGAACGATCAAAAAGGTTTGACTAAAAGTTGCCCCCCCTCAGTAATGCCATAGACAAATACGGTTTCACCTGTTGGAATAGCCGCTTCGTCTGTGACCGCATCTAATTCACGCAAAGCACCTTGTATGACGATATTAACTTTGCCGATGCCTTCTTCTTTGGCAGGAATAACGAGATAGACAGTGCCTCTTTTGCCAATAGCTCTGTGGATGTCAAGTGTGCCAGAGGACTGAAATTTCAACAGAAATTGTATGAGATGATAGGCTAACCAAACGGCTATCGAACCTGCAATAACACCTGCAATAATAGCTAAAAACAAACTATTTCCGCTACGCAAGGTAAGAAAACCCGTCCAGCCTAAGAACATACCAAAAGCGGTGATACCTCGAAAACTGAAAAAGG
This sequence comes from Saprospiraceae bacterium, assembly GCA_043721685.1. Lineage (GTDB taxonomy): Bacteria > Bacteroidota > Bacteroidia > Chitinophagales > Saprospiraceae > JAAFJT01. Next base: position 25,330 of record JAYSQG010000076.1, read on the forward strand.
CAAAACCCCAATCACCCTCGATGTGCATCTCATCGCCACCGATAAATTGATAGCCGATATACAATAGGAATAGCAAATTGGATATGCCGCCTATGATGAAAAATATTTGTTCAATATGAGTTAATCCTTCCCAAAACATAATTTTATGGTTTTAATTATAAACAGAATTATGTTTTATTTAATTCCATTAGACGATAAAATGTTCGTTTATTTCGACTAATTTTAGAAAATACACGACGAGATGCCCCAATTCATTTTTTCTTTCTACCTGTTTTTAAAGAGTTGTTTCGTCGGCACCATTCATTCACACGTAAATATAATCATTAAACTGTTCAAAATTTTAACATTCTTTAACATCTTATTAAACCTTTCGGAACACCATTTGTCTAAATTTTTAGGTTTACACCCCCCTCAGTATTTTTGTGATTTTTTCCCCATTTTTTCCTCTTTCAATTTCCATATTAGTTTTAGATTTAAGCCTTCATTTACCTCATTCAACGGAAAAACCTTATTCTCTTAACCAGTTTTTAAATTTAGAACGTCAATGAGCACGACGACAATAAAAGAAAAAACGCGCCGTCCACGAGTTGTAGCAGGTCTCACTCCATACACAGGGACGTTTGACAAAGAGCAAATTACCCATTTGCTGAAACGAACCATGTTCGGCGCAAAAAAATCGGATGTAGATTTTTTTACAGGTAAAACCTTAACCGAAGCCCTTAACACACTACTTACAGAGCCGTCAGCATTGACAGACGCCGATTTGCCACTCCGTAATTATGCTGCCAGTACCCAATCGGGTGTCCTTGATGACATTATGCCCATCGGCACGACTTGGACTCATGCCATTTACAATACCAACTATAACGGGCAGCGTGTAGTATCACTCAAAGCTTGGTGGGGCGGCAAAATGATTCATCAGCCGCGCAGTATTTTTGAAAAAATGGTTTTGTTTTGGCACAATCACTTTGCTTCTGAAATGGATCAATCAACGTCTCATTTGACGTTCAAACATCTTATGACACTGCGTCAATATGCGATGGGTAATTTCAAGGATTTTACCAAAGCCATCACGCTCGACCCTAATATGCTGCGCTATCTGAACGGCTATTTGAACACCAAAACTGCGCCCGATGAAAACTACGGGCGTGAACTTCAAGAACTATTTACAATAGGTAAAGGGGTTAATTCTGGCTATACAGAAGCGGATGTAAAAGCAGCGGCTCGTGTTCTGACAGGTTGGAAATTTAAGGAAGTAGAAAACCCTATTGGTTCAGGCAATTATGAGTGGGTATCCTATATGGCAACGGGTAATCACGATACGACGGCAAAAACCTTTTCCGCTTTTTATGGCAATACAGTCATTACCAATTCCGCCAATACGGAAGCGGGTGCGCTCAAAGAATTGGATGATATGCTGAACATGATATTCGCCACGAATGAATTGGCTATGTATGTTTGCCGTCGCCTTTACCGCTTTTTCGTTTATTACGAAATTGATGCAACCATTGAAACAGAGGTCATTGCGCCCATGGCAGATATTTTCCGCCAAGCGAATTACAATATAAAACCAGTTTTAAAGGCGTTGTTTTCAAGTGAGCACTTTTTTGAAGTCGGTATAAAAGCCTGTTTAATCAAAAGCCCAATTGATTTTGCTATTGGTTTTTGCCGAGAATTTAATGTTGAAATCCCAACAGTCACAACGGTTCTGACTGATGTGCCGATACTTTATAACGCTTGGTACAATATTGCTATTGGTGACCGCATCAATGGCCCCTCAGTACAAGCCCAAAACCTCGGCGACCCACCAAACGTATCGGGCTGGCCTGCTTATTATCAAATACCCAGTTTTCATGAAGTTTGGATTAACACCGATACTTTCCCTAAACGCTTACGTTACACGGACTTACTAATGACAAGTACGGGTTTTGCCTTAGGTGGCGGTAAAAAAATAGTCGTTGATTTTGTCAAATTCACTGACACTTTTGGTACGGACGCTTCTGACCCTAACACATTGATTACTCGTGTTTTGGAGGTGCTTTACCGTGTACCACCGACAAATGCGATGGTGGCATATCTAAAAACAACCATTCTTTTAGACGGTCAAGCAAGCGATCATTATTGGTCAGATGCTTGGGATGCTTACAAAGCCAGCCCAACACCTACAAATTTCAATATTGTCAATTTGCGTTTGCAAAAATTTTATACGTTCATTGTCAAAAATCCAGAATATCAATTGGCTTAAAAACGGTCGGTTTCATACTCATTTCAGCCTTTTTTCAAGCAAATACTGAGGGGGTATATCCAGCCGATTAAAAAACAAATCCGAAAATGCAAAGAAGAAATTTTATAAAAAATGCTGCTGCGGGCGTTGTTCTCCCGTCGCTTTTTGGGCGGTACAATGTTGAAGCCACTGGATTGTCCCCTTGGTTAGCTGCATTGACGAATTCTGCTACGGAAACTGACCATGTACTCGTCATCATTCGCCTAAATGGTGGCAATGATGGCTTACAAATGGTCATTCCTGTTGACCAATACACCAATCTTTCAACAGCTCGTTCAAACATTCTCATCAATGAGAACCAAGTGTTGAAACTCAATGGCATCACAGAGACGGGTTTGCATCCTTCTATGAAGGGTATGCAGACGTTGTTCAATGAAGGGAAAGTGAAAATTATTCAAGGTGTAGGTTATCCAAATCAAAATTTTTCACATTTCCGTTCGACAGATATTTATATGTCTGCTTCGAATTACAATGAGAATATCGCAACAGGTTGGGCAGGGCGTTACCTCGCCAACGAATACGCCAATTACCCAACAGGCTTTCCGAATACGCAAATGCCCGACCCATTGGCTATTCAAATCAACGAAATGACTTTGACATTTCAAGGACCAGCACAAACAATGGGTATAACTGTCAGCAATCCCGGCGAACCTTATAAATTCCTTGATGACAATGGCAATGCACCCACAGGCAAAATGGGTAAAGAGTTGATTTATCTCCGTAATATTGCTCAACAAGCTGATAAATACGGTGCTATTATCAAAGTGGCTTATGACAAAGCGACGAATTTGGTGACTTATCCAGCAACAAATTTGGCAAATCAACTTAGAATTGTCTCTCGTCTCATCAAAGGTGGCTTGAAAACGCGCGTTTATATGGTCACACTTGGTGGTTTCGATACACACTCCTTACAAGTTGATGCGACAGACCATACGAAAGGCAATTATGCCAACTTGATGGCGCAACTCTCCGATGCCATTACCGCCTTCCAACGCGACTGCGAAGCGATGCGCATACAAGACCGTGTTTTGGGTATGACTTTCTCTGAATTTGGTCGCCGTATCAAGTCCAATGGTTCATTTGGTACTGACCACGGTGCAGCATATCCTTCGTTTGTTTTCGGCACACGTTTGTATGGCGGTATATTGGGTGCAAATCCAACCATTCCTGCGGATGCCGGTGTCAATGCCAATATAGCGATGCAGTATGATTTCCGTTCCGTATATGCGTCCATTCTGGCGGATTGGTTCTGTGTCAATTCGACGGATTTGAACAGTATTATGCTACGAAATTATCAAAAATTGCCTATTGTCAATTCGCCAACCTGTGTCACGGATACCCATGACTTGAACGTAGCGGCAGGTTTGAAATTGATAACAAACTATCCAAATCCGTTCAGTTTTGCGACAACGATTGAATTTGAAACAAAAGGCGGCTATACATCTGTTCAGATATTCGACGTAGAAGGTCAGTTAATCGCTACGCCTATTTCGGGTCAATACACTGAAGGGAAGTACAAAGTCTATTTCAACGGTGGACATTTACCTGCGGGCATATATTATGCACGTTTGCAAAACGAAGCGATTTCACAAGTTCGGACGATTATGAAAGTACAGTAAAACGTTGATTTTCAATAAATTTAAAAAGTCTCACGCAGGTTGGTGTGAGACTTTTTCTATTTAAGGAGACCCCTCAGTATTTTTTTGTTTTTTTGTTTACTTGGATATAAAGTTATAAATTTGTTGAAAATTATCTTTTTTCATTTAAAAATATTGGCAATGGGAACAATCGTAAGTAGTGGTTCAAATTGGATTTTAACAATTCCTAAAATGATGATTTCTGAAAAGGAAATCCAGAAACTTTTAAATCTAATACAATTTCAAGACGTTGTAAAAGATAGTGAAATGACTGAAGAAAAAGCGTGGCAACTATCAGAAGAAATAAAAGAAGATTGGTGGGCTAAAAATAAAGACCGTATTATGGCTAAAATGAATGCGGAATGAGGGTTATTATTGATAATCAAGGAATTAAATTGAAATAAAAATTTTAAAACAATGACACGAGTATTAGAACCTACCAAATTTACACCTGTTCAATTAGAGTTATTGCGCTTCTATGCGGTCAGTCCATCAGAAGAACAAATGGATAAACTAAAAGCATTTTTAGCCAATTTATTTTTTGATAGATTGGAAGAGTTAGCTTCAAAAGCAGCTATTGAACGAGGTATAACCGATGACACTTTAGACCAATGGCTCAATGAAGACAATCAATAAACCTTTACGTGTTGTATTGGATACGAATGTCCTTTTGGTGAGTATTTTACCTCATCATAAATACTATTGGGTTTTTAAGAAGTTCAGGCAACAGTATTATAACTTACTCATTTCCAATGAGATATTGACAGAGTACCAAGAAAAACTTGAAGAAAAATATGGCATTTTGGTAACAGATTTTTCTTTAGACACTTTACAGCTTGCAAAAAATGCTGAACGGATTGAACCATACTATCGGTGGCTTTTAATTAAAAATGACCCCGATGATGATAAATTTGTTGATACCGCAGTCGCAGGAAATGCTGATTTTATCGTTACAGAAGATAAGCATTTTAATATTCTTAAAACGATAGATTTTCCAAAAGCTGAAATTGTTTCAATTGAAGAATTTAGAAAAATTTTAGAAGAATTAGAAATCAATCAACTGAAATAATAATGACATAAAATATTGATTTTCAATAAATTAAAAAAGTCTCACGCCGTTTGGTGTGAGACTTTTTTATTTGAGGAGACCCCTCAGTATTTTGAACATATTTTCAATTATCCAACTCCTTACAAGCCAACCACGCCATCAAACCAATAGACAATTCCAAACTTTTTTCTTCAATATCAAAGGTATCAGTATGTAAACCTGAATTGATGCCTCTTTCGCGATTGCCTGTACCCAAACGGTAAAAACAAGCGGGCATCTCTTGAGAATAATAAGCAAAATCTTCGGAAGTCATACGCATCGGCAAGTCAATCACATTGTCTGCACCGCAATATTCAATCATAAAACCTTTGACCTTAGCCGTTAGGTTTTCATCATTAAAAAGGACGGGATAACCGTGTTGAATCGTAAATTCGCAAGTTGCGCCCATCGCTTCGGCAACGCCTTCGGCTATTTTTCTCATGCGTTTTTTAGCTTCTGCACGCCATTTTTCATCTAAAGTACGGAAAGTACCTTCTATTTTCACTTCGTCAGGAATGATATTCGTTGCACCACCAGTCGAGTTGATTTTTCCCAATGTCAAAACTGTTGGTATTGAGGGGTTCGCGTTGCGGCTAACGATTTGTTGCAAAGCAACTACGATATGACTCGCCACTAAAATCGTATCAATACCTTCTTGCGGCATCGCCCCATGACCGCCTTTTCCTCTGATTGTCAAATATAATTCATCGCTCGAAGCCATATAAATGCCGCCTTTCAAGCCTACTTTGCCTGCTTCAAGCGGTGGATGAACGTGTTGACCGATGATACTGAGGGGTTTTGGGTTTTCTAAAACACCTTCGGCTATCATAATACTTGCGCCGCCTGGCGTTTTTTCTTCGGCGGGTTGAAAAATCAGTTTTATCGTTCCTTCAAATTCTGATTTCAATTCATTCAAAATGCGGGCAGCACCCAACAGACTCGATGTATGTGCATCGTGACCACATGCGTGCATTTTGCCGTCATTTTTGGATTTATAAGGCACGTCATTTTTTTCAAAAATAGGCAAAGCGTCCATATCGGCACGCAAAGCGATGGTCTTTTTCGATGGATTTCTACCTTCTATAAGCCCCACAACGCCATTGTCAGCAACGCCGTGCTGATGTGGAATACCGTATTCAGTGAGTTTTTGAGCGACATATTTGCCTGTTTCGACTTCTTCGTAGCTCAATTCTGGATTTTCGTGCAAGTAGCGTCGTATCGAGACGACATCTGGAAAGTAGGTGGTTGCGAGTTCGCGGATTTTATCTTTCAGCATGATATTCATAAAATATGATTCGGTGCAAAGTTACATTAAAAGGCTTGGATTGTGCTATCTTCGATTCGATAGATTGGTTTGCTTGTTTATATTTGTTCCGTTTTCCATTAAAAACGGCTAACTTGCAGCCGATTTTTAATTTATTTTTTATCCTATTTTACCTAATCTTGATATGAAATATTTATTCTATATCGTCGTCATTATATTTATCTACCGCACGCTTTTTAGTCCAAAAGTCATTGTGGAACACCGTCATTTTTCAGATAAAAAGCCGAAAGATGACAACAAAAAGCAACGTCCTGACGCTGAACTCACCGACTACGAAGAAATAAAATGAACATCACAGATTGGATTGTCTATGAAGACAATGCGTTTATTGCCTTCAATAAACCCGCTATGTTGCCAACGCAACCTGACCTAACTAGCGATGTGTCTCTTTTGGATTTGACGGACAATTACTTGGGTTCAAAAACCTTTTTATTGCATCGTATTGACCGTCCAACAAGCGGTATTGTCCTGTTTGCAAAAAATGGAGAAGCCGCCGCGCCTATCAGTAAACAGTTTCAAAATAGAGAAACACGAAAGTTATATCTTGCGATTGTTGAAAATGCCCCCTTCAGTACAAAAGCGGATTTGACGCATTTTTTAGTCGAAAACAAAGAAAAAAACAAGAGTTATATCACAGAATCTGATAAAAAACAAGCAAAACGGGCTGAATTGCACTATATACTGAGGGGGTCGAGTGACCGCTATCATCTTTTAGAAATAGATTTAAAAACAGGTCGGCATCATCAGATTCGAGCACAATTAGCCGCCATTGGTTGCCCCGTAAAAGGCGATGTGAAATATGGCGCACGACGCGCAAATAAAGACCGTTCTATCCATTTACACGCCTGGCGATTCTCTTTTTGGCATCCTTTTTTGAACAAAAAAATAGATTTGACCGCTGCATTGCCTGACGATACTTTATGGCAATTTTTTAATAAAACACTTGCGCCATGACCGATACTTTTATAGAACGACTGATTGACCGCCACGCACAAGGTTTACCGGGCAGAGAATTTCAGCTCAAAAAAGCAGTGTTTGCACGTCGTCTAATATTTGAAGCACCACCGACTGCCCGACAGTCGGCTGTTCTCATTTTGTTGTTTCCAAAAGCAGGTGAATGGCACGTTGTTTTGACCGAAAGAGTCGGCAGTGCAAATGACCCACACAGTCATCAAATCAGTTTCCCAGGCGGTTCGCTTGATGCCTGCGATGAGTCGTTAGAGGCTTGTGCTTTGCGCGAAACCCACGAAGAAGTCGGCATTTTGCCTGAAACGGTCAATATTATTGGGAAAATGACGGATTTATATATTCCTGTTAGCAATTTTCATGTTCATCCATTTTTAGGTTGGACAGCGACACCCCCTCAGTATATCCCACAAATAGCAGAGGTAAAAGACATCATCGAAGCCCCCCTCAGTATTTTGACAAATTCTGACAATCATAAAAAAAAGGATATGGATATTAGAGGGATGCGCTTGCCCGATGTTCCGTATTTTGATGTGCATGGGAGGGTGGTTTGGGGTGCAACGGCTATGATGCTGTCGGAGTTTTTGGAGTTGATTTAGAATTGTTGAATTGTTATATTGCTGTATTGTTGAATAACAATACAGCAATATAACAATTCAACAATACAGCAATATAACAATTCAACAATACAATTTAATAAGCAATCTTCGTAATTCTAAATTCCACCCTTCTATTCAGCCTTTGGCTTTCTTCATCGCCACTGGTACCGAGAGGTTTCGTTGCGCCATAACCGACTGTTGCAATACGGTTAGGATGTATCTTGTTCCTAATCAAGTATTTACGAACTTCGTTAGCCCGATCTTCTGATAGTTTCATCAAAATGTCAGGTGTGCCGTTGCTGTCTGTATGACCTTCAACGGTAATTGTTATTTCAGTAAATTGACGCATAATTTCAACTAAATAATCAAGCTCTGAGTAAGATTCCTGCAAAATAACGGGTGTTGACCGCTTAAAATAAATCGGATTCAAGGAAATCGTGCCGCCAATAGCCACTGAATCGAGGTACAAGGTTATGTCTTGTGCTTTGCCAAAAAAGACCCTTTTATCATAATTTAATACGACTTCATGATTGATATAACCGGGCTTATACGCAATCATTTTTATCGGTTTGCCTTGCTTAACACGAATGAGAAAATAGCCTTCGATGGTTTCAACATATTTTTCATAATAAGGTGCATCTGCATCGCCGTACATTATCCGTCCATCGAGTGGCAATCCTGTTGCAGTATTGATGATACGTCCTTTTAGCGTTAATTGCTGTTCCACATCGGGTGCAATTTTCACACGATATATATCATGTGTGCCGTCGCGTTTTGACGAAAAATAAAGCTGACCGGTTGTCATATTAAAATATGGTTGGCTTTCATCACCGCTCGTATTAATCGGTTCCACAAAACGACGAGGCTTTGACCAATTGTCCCAACCATCACCTAATCTCGAAATAAAAAACAAATCAAGCCCACCTACTGAGAGGGGGCGATTGGACGCAAAATACAACTCTTTACCGTCTGGTGAAAGGTAGGGTGTGAGTTCTTTATAAGTTGTATTAACCTGGCCTCCCATGTTTTGAGGTTTTGACCAATGCTTTTCACCAATTTTAAACGAAATAAAGAGGTCATTGTCGTCTGAACCTTGCGTCTTTGGCAACGACATGATGAGAACACTGGCATCATTGCTCATCGTCAAACTGATAGCTGCCGACGATATATTGTAATCATCAATTTGCATCGGTTCAGGGTCGCTCCATGAACCATCAGGCAGTTGCTGAACAAGGCTAAAACCTTTGTTCATACCGCCATCTTTTGAGAATTGATTAACAACGACATATGTATCGCCATCAGGAGTCAGTGAACAAATTGAATTGGGTAAAGCATTGTTAAGCGGCGAAGACGGATGCACAAGGTGGTCAAACGTACTGTCACGCGACTCGGCATACCAAATATCTTGATTGAAATCCGATTTTTCAGGATTGCCCGAAACCTTTTTACCTGATATTTCAGAGTAAATCTCACGCAGGTTGTGCAGGTATTCTTGGTATTTATAATCTTCGGAAACATCCTTTCCATCAATCCATATAGTTTTGACAAAATCGCTGCTGCCAACGCGGGTGAAGTAAATCGTACCTCCGTCATGGGTCACAATAGGCGTGACTTCATCAAACTCTTTGGAGTTAATGGAAGAATCGAGTTTTTCGACAATATATCGTTGCGCCGAAATACTGTTATAAGTAGTTGATAATAAGATAATTAGATGAAAAATGAGTTTACGATCCATCAGATTGAGTTTTTTTTCAGTCCTACAAAATTAGAAGAATTTTATGAGTATCGGTTCATGAGATGGGCAGAATAGATATAAAAATTATACTACATTTTTCATGCCTTATTTATTGAAAACCTGTATTTAACGCTATTTATAAAAAATAAATATATTCTAAGTGATATTTCTAAAAGGATATTTTTACGATTGGGGTCGCTTTTTCCTTGAGTAATTATTTAAATTCAGCTATGATTATTTGTTAACTTAACCCATATGAACTGTTAATCTAATGTCAATGCTTATTATGATACAATACTTACCTATCAAAATACGTCAGATTTATACTTCAAAATTCGATTCAATCTTTTGATAATCACATTATTGCCCCCCTCAGTATTTTTTAACAAAACAACAAACACTTTCTAAAACCAATCCGACAGATGAAGAATTTTTTTATTCCAGTCGTTTTTTTACTTCTTTTAATCAATAACAATATTATCTCTCAAGCTTCTGCATGGAAAGCTTATGTTTTGGACTATTCAACAGGTACGAATGTCACTTTGCCAGATGCCCCTGTATGTAGTTATATCAACAATGGCACCTTGCGGTTGCCCCACAATACAAACGCCTATTTTACTTATTTTGGATTCAACAGCCCAATCTGTGTCACCAATAATTTCACATTTGAATATCGGGTACGCAATGCCCCTCAGTATGGTGGGCAAGCGGCTTATGATGTGGGCTTTGGTTGGACATTGCCACAAGGTGAAATCAGTGCTTCGATGATGAGCAATGATATGCAGGGTTTACCTTGGACTTTTATCAGCATGAATGGGCTGCGACAGTCCAATCTACCGTTCCTCGTGCGTAACTTAGATGAGTATTCCGTCGTTAAAATCAAATGTTCTAACAATATCGCATCGTTTTTTCATAATGATACACTTTTGATTTCGTTGCCATATATAGGTCAAATTTGTACCATCAGTCAATTGAAATTTTGGTTTAAAGGCAGTGGTTCGATTGATTGGATAAAAGTGACGAACTTGGACAATAACGCACTTGCCTATTTTGAAGATTTTACGAACTGCAATAATATCCAAAGCCCAGATGCCACGGCTTGCCAAATACCCACTGTGAACATCGTTGCGAATTCGCCCTGCGAAGGCGATACGCTGCGCATAACGACAACGACAAATCGTGCCGCCACGTTCGAGTGGGCTGGACCCAATGGGTTTTCGTCTAACAATCCACAAGTGGTCATCCCAAAAACCGATCTCTCGACGGGCGGCACTTATTCTTTAAAAACCCGCTTCAATGCTTGCCAATCTTCTGACAAAACAGTAGATGTCCACATCCGTAAAACGCCCAAAGTAAACCTCGGCAAAGACACCCTTTACTGTGAACCAAAGACCCTGAAACTCGTCGCCGGGATAGACGTAACGCCCAGCTATGCTTGGCGCAATGGCGCATCAACCCCTGACCTAACTGTTACAAAATCAGGTATTTATGCCGTAACAGTCACTTCTACTGAGGGGTGTTACGTAGCTGACACCATACAGATTGATATGCCCAAAAGCATATTGCAAACCAGTTTAGAGATAGTCAATCCAACCTGTTTTGCTCAATGTAATGGTTCAATAGTGCCGACAACGATAGGCGGTTTTGATTCGTCTTATACCTATATTTGGACGACAAGCACAACCCAAAACTTATGTGCAGGCAACTATAAAATGACCGTAACAGATGCCAAAGGTTGTAAAATTACATCAGAAGCAACGCTCACGGAACCAGCAAAAATAACGGTAAAAGCAGTCGCAACCACTCAATTTAATGGCTATAACGTCTCTTGTTTTGATTCAAACAATGGTGCAGTTTCTGCTTCAACAACAGGTGGTAATGGCAATTTTAGATACAAATGGCAAGGCATACCCAATCTCGGTTCATCATCTATTTCGGGCTTGGTGGCAGGGGTTTATAACGTCATCGTAACAGATGAAAAAGGCTGTAAGGACTCGACTTCAGTCACATTGACCGCACCAACTGCCTTGAAAACGGCTTATCAAGTCCAAAACCTCCGTTGTTTTGGCGAAAAAAACGGAACTGTAACGCTTAAGGGTGTCTTAGGTGGCGTTAAACCATATGTGATTAAGTTTGGCGAAAAAACGGTAGGTGATTCGTTGGCGCGTTTTGAAAACCTTGCCGCAGCCGTTTATAAACTGCAAGTAACGGATGGCAATCAATGTTTATTGACAGACAGTATCCGACTGACTGAACCGCCAAAGATGGTTCCGTTGACAACTGAAGATACCTTGATTCATTTTGGCGATGATATTTCTCTTTTTGCTGGACTTTTGCCCCCCTCAGTAATGAGTGGTATAAAATGGACAACGAGCCGTGATTCTGTCGGTTTGGCTTGCGATAATTGCGGTATTACTTTAGCCTCGCCTCGAAAAACGACAATTTTTCATGTTTTAATGACGGATACCTTTGGCTGTTCTTTGAAAAAGGACATTATCATACAAGTAGATAAAAATCGAAAAATATTTGCCCCAACCGCTTTTTCTCCTAACGAAGATGGTCAAAACGACAGATTTGGTATTTTTGGCGGAACTGGCACACGCCGAATTTTGAACTTTAAAGTATTCAATCGTTGGGGAAGCCTCATGTTTGCGCGTCAAAATCCAACAATGTACGACGATTCAGATGGCTGGGATGGCACTTATAATGGGCAATTATTGCAGTCAGATGTCTATATTTGGATTGCAGAAATCGAATTTGAAGATGGTGAAAGAGAGGTTTTTAAGGGTGACGTGGCTTTGATGCGGTAGTTTTTTTTTGACCAAAGGTTTCCACTGATTTGACGGATTTCCACTGATTTTTTTAATCTATATGAATCAAAAGAAAATCAGTGAAAATTCGTCAAATCAGTGTCATCTGTGGGCAAAAAAAATCAACCCTTTTCCCAAGACCTATACTGCGCTGTGATGTTATAAATATGTCTCAAAATAGCTTTATCTTCATCGGACAAGAGCATATCGCGCCGTGCTAAAACTCGTTCTGCGGTGTGAAATGCTTTTTTTACATCATAAGTTTCATAGCCTTGCGGACCACCCCAACTGTAAGATGGAATAAAATTTCGTGGAAAACCTGCGCCAAAAATATTGGCGGAGACACCAACAACCGTTCCCGTATTAAACATGGTGTTGATGGCACATTTTGAATGGTCACCCATGATAAGCCCCAAAAATTGCAAGCCTGTTTTGGCAAAACTACTCTTCGTATAGTCCCATAATTTCACTTCTTCATACGTGTTTTTAAGGTTCGATGTATTGGTATCCGCACCCAAATTGCACCATTCGCCAATCACCGAATTGCCTAAATACCCCTCATGACCCTTGCTCGAATAACCGAAAAGAACGGCATTATTGACCTCGCCACCTACTTTGCAATGCGGACCAAGTGTTGTTGCGCCATATATTTTTGCGCCCATTTTCAAAAGGCTGTGTTCGCACATGGCTAATGGACCGCGAACAAGGCAACCCTCCATAATTTCAGCATCTTTTGCGATATAAATAGGCCCTTTTTTTGTATTCAAAATAGAACATTCGACAGTTGCCCCTTTTTCAAGAAAAATAAGCGAAGCATCACCAACAATTTGATTGGTTTTACTGAGGGGGGCTGAAGTACGCCCTTTAGTCATAAAAGCAAAATCATCGTGTATCGCTTTATTATTCAATGAAAAAATATCCCAAACATGGTTCACGACGTCAAAAGTCACTTCCTCCAACTCATAGCCAACAAGTTCTTCAATGTCGTTGTCTTCCATCAAATTGTGAAATTGCATACGGTCAAGTCGTGCAGCAATGAGTTCGCCGTCTTTTAGGAGGGCTTCATTGTTTTTCAAATCGCCAATTAACTTGCAAAGCTGTAAATTGGGTAGAACCGCACCGTTGATGACAAAATTCTCCTCACTGATTTCAATAGGATATTTTTCAGAAAGATAGTCTTGTGTGATATAAGAGATTTTTCCAACAAACTGTTGCGCCCATTTTTCACTTATTGTAGAAATACCCACACGTAGTTCACTGACAGGGCGTGTGAAAGTTAAGGGCAAAAGTTGCTCACGGGTATCTGGGTCAAAAAGAATAATGTTTTTCATCTTGTATGATTTTAACAAGTTGTTTCACTCAATCAAATTCTACCAACAGGCGGAATTTGACCGCTAAGGTATCTTGATAGTACGTACTCAACAAAATACTGAGGGGTAAATTTTGATTTAGCATAAAAAAAAAGTCCTGAACTTGCGTACAGGACTTTTTGAACCATGATTTTAAATCATTCTGTTCAAGCTTCAGCTTCAGTCTTTGCAAACTTAGAGAATTTTTTGTTGAATTTATCAATACGACCTGCCGTGTCAACAAATTTCATTTTGCCTGTGAAGAATGGGTGTGAGAAGGCAGAAATTTCCATCTTAATAAGAGGATAAGTGTTGCCATCTTCCCAAACTGTCGTATCTCTTGTTGATGCCGCAGAGCGGGTCAAGAACATATCGTCGCTAGAAATGTCTTTGAAAACGACCAAGCGATAATTTTTCGGATGAATATCTTTTTTCATAATTATATTTTTTTCGATTGAATAAATTGACTGCTCAAAATTGCGGTGCAAATGTACAGTTTTTTTTCTTTTGAAAAAGAACAAATTCGTTTTTTATCGTTTTTTTTACAAAAAACAATAAAAGATGCCTTCATGACAGAATAGCCAAAGATTTGGGACATGTAAAACCACCAGGATTTATGCCCTAATTGAAAAAACCACTGTCAGAGGAACAAAGAGACATACTTATTCAACAAAATAGTTTTGATTAAGGATAAGTTTTAGGTTTCTTAGTATTGTTATCAGGTGTTGAAATAAGTAATGCACAAACAAGTAAGAGGCTGAATAATAGGATTTCGTAATTCATTGTAATTAATTCGTTTTCAAGTGGGAAAATTAAGTTCATAAATGTAAGTTGGGTGCAAGGTACTCCTTGTTAGTTACTTTTGCAAGTAAGAGATTTTAAAATCTTTACAAAAAAAGGTTTTTTTATTAGGGTATAAAACAAAGTTAGATATTATCTATATTTATACATTGTTGTAATTACTTGGTTATTAATTATTTATATAGACAATGATTTATTAATGATTCAAATTTCCATGCTTCATTTAACAATAAAAATAATATATTTTATACCCAATTTTAGCTTGCTTAGTATTATCCAAAATAGAAGTTAATAATTATTTAAAGTATCAAAGTAAAAACTAAGCCTTTTCGTATTTTTACTGAACAACTAATTTTTAGGCTAAATTTTTTATAGATTTAACAGTAAAACAACTGATACAGAAGTCATAGTTTTTAATGTGCCTATAGATTATTTATTCTCATACATCTTAAACTTAGCTAAACCCAAACGTTGCAACCAATGCGACATCGAAACCCGCAAAACACCCAAACCGTATTTTGAACTCCGTGTAAAATTGATAGAAGAAGCTTCCTCAAAATATTTAGTAGGACAAGTCACTTCAGCAATATCGAAGCCCGCAAAAACGATTTGAGACAACATTTCATTGTCAAAAACAAAATCATCAGAGTTGCCATTAAAATTGATACCCCTCAGTACATCGCTCGAAAACGCGCGATAACCTGTATGATATTCTGACAATTTATAGTTGATGAGAATGTTTTGCGTCAGCGTCAAAAACCGATTCGCAATGTATTTGTACAAAGGCATACCGCCTTTCAAAGCCCCCTTACCCAATATCCGAGACCCCAAAACGACAGGATACAACTCATCGCCGATGATATTAACCATCGCAGGAATTAGTTTCGGCGTGTATTGATAATCGGGGTGCAGCATGATAATAATGTCGCCCCCCAACTCTAATGCCTTGTTATACAATGATTTCTGATTGCCGCCATAACCTTTGTTTTTTTCATGCACAATGACGTGGTTGATCCCGATTTCACGAGCCAAGTCCTTCGTATTGTCCTTACTGGCATCATCGCATAATACGACCTCGTCCACAAGTGGAAACGGGATTTCTTTAAAAGTTTTTTCTAATGTTTTTGCCGCATTGTAGGCAGGCATTACGACGATGACTTTTTTACCTTTGTACATATTAGGAGTGGTTAACGTATCGGATACTTCAAAAGTATCCGATACGTATGTTGTTAATTTTCAGTAGTTTGTGTTGTTTCTGCAGCTTCCGAATTTGCCTCTTCAGTCACTTCTTCTGATTTTTCTTCAATTTTATCTTGTAAAAGATCACGACTTTGCAAAAAAGTAAACCATTTGATGGCTTTTTTGATGTCCGAAACATGGACACGGTCACGGTCAAAATCAGGTAAGACAGCCGCAAAATACGCCCGAAGCGTCGCCGAATCTGCCTTTTCAGAAGGCGGTGGATTCTCTGTGAATTGGTCGCGCATATTTGTCAATACGACAGCCAATTGTACTGTCTCGTTGTTGTCCGTATAAACCGAAACGGTTTCAAAAGGGGAGAACTCATGCGAGCGTACAGGCACAAATTTGCGTACTTTGGTATCAAGATTTTCAATAATCAATCCGTTTTGGCGTACTGCAATCAGCTTTTGAACACCACCTATGCCGCCTACCGCGACAAAACTTTTAACATCAACCATGATAAATCACTCTATTTTTTAATTAGTCAATTAAATTTTTCTAAAAATCCGCGCAAAGGTACTATTTCAACGCCAATGCCCAAAGTATCTGTTGTTTTTGCAAAAAAATCGTTCAATAGATTGTATTCTTTTTTGCTTCAAAAATTAAAAATAGCATTTATCCTTGAAAATCAATCAACTAACTGATGGATTTTCAAGGATAAATGCTATTTTTGCTTTATGATTGACCGTTACATTCTTCCACAAGTTCAAGAAGCATTGACTTACTTTCCTGTCGTTGGCATTATTGGTCCGCGTCAAGTAGGCAAAACGACGTTGGCTAAAATTTTGGAAAAGAACCTAAACCAAGCCACTCTTTTCCTTGATTTAGAACGAGACACCGACCGTAACAAACTGGCTGAACCCGAGCTTTTTTTGCAGCAAAATGCAGAAAAATGTGTCATTATTGATGAAATTCAGAACATACCGACTTTGCTACCCCTTATTCGTTGGTTGGTTGACCAAGACCGCCGCCCTGCACGGTTTATTCTAACCGGTTCCGCTTCACCTGATATTATCAAAGGCAGTACGGAAACACTGGCTGGGCGTATTGCTTATTTTGAGTTGATGCCTTTTTCTTTATTTGAAATTAACGGTATTAAACCGCAAACGGAACACTGGTTTCGCGGTGGGTTTCCCGATGCCTTACTTGCCCCAAATGCCGCTTTATCTGAAATGTGGTTAGGTAATTTTATTGAAACATTTTTGCAAAGAGATATTCGCCAAATTGGGTATGATATTACGATACCCGCAATGGAACGATTGTTGAAAGTTGTGGCTTCCAGTAGTGGTAGTTTATTGAACGTTGATGGTTTGTCTAATACATTGGGTATCAGTACTAATACAGTTAAAAAATATCTCGATATATTAGATGGCAGCTTTTTGTTGCGGCGTTTGCAGCCTTTTTATATCAATACAACCAAACGTTTGGTGCGTTCACCTAAAATTTACATTCGCGATACGGGGTTGTTACACAGGCTTTTGGGTATTCGTGATTTGGAACAATTACATGGCAATATGAGTTTAGGAAATTCGTGGGAAGGTTATGTTATAGAGGAAATTGCCCGAATCGGAGAAAAAACATTTGAATATTCGTTTTATAGAACCCACGGAGGGGCAGAAGTTGATTTGATACTGAGGGGGGCATCAGGTAAGTTGACAATTATTGAAATTAAATACAGTACAAATCCAACACCCTCAAAAGGATTTTATAGTGTAGCCGAAGACTTAAAGCCTGATTTTCAATATGTTATTATTCCCGAAGGAGACGCTTGGACACGGTCTCCAGCAATAACGGTTTGTGGATTATTATGGTTTTTAAAACATGAATTAAAAAAACTATAAATCCGTGCAATTCGTAAAATCTGTAAAATCCGCGTAATTCGTAGCTCAAAATCCGTAATTTCGCCCCTCAAAATTCTCAACCGACAATAATCAATCAAAAATATGCAATCGAAACAGAGATATTTAGTGACTTCTGCCTTGCCTTATGCCAATGGACCGCTTCACATTGGGCATTTGGCGGGCGCGTATTTGAGTGCTGACGTATATGTGCGCTACTTGCGCTTGATGGGCAAAGACGTGGTTTGGGTCTGTGGCAGCGACGAACACGGTGCAGCAATTACGATTAAAGCCATGAAAGAAGGCTTAACGCCTCGTGAAATTATTGATAAATACGATGCGATGTTCCGCAAAGCATT
>JAYSQG010000077.1:0-8921 GCA_043721685.1 Saprospiraceae bacterium
TTTTACACCTTATAAATGTAAATAGTTGATATTCAATATAGAATACAATTTTTAAAAACATATTAATAATCGGGCCGAAACTTGTGATGTATGGACAGCTTTCAAAGTATCCGATACGTATTGGTCATATCACTAAGTCAAACATCATTTTATGAAACGCATAGTACATTCTTTCACCATCATCATCTTCCTCCTCAATTGTTCGACACAGAACAGTTTGCGCGGGCAATCAGGTCAAGTCACCGTCCCGCGTATCGAAAGAATGCCGAACCTACCGACCCCTTATAACCTTAGAAATTGGAAACAAGTCGCCCGTCAATATGATTCTTTTGTCTATGATATGACCAAGACAGGGCAATATTTGCCAACCATTTCCATCGGCGCATCGGGTGTCAATTATCCGCAAAATAAAACCATTCGGTTAAATACATACATTGGCACAAACAGCCCGTCGGGTAGCGAAGCCGTGAATGTTTTGCCGTCTTTGGTCGGTGCAACTTTGGTGGGGAATGATAAAAGCAATCAATACGGACAAAATTGGCTGTTGATGTCGCAAGACTTCTTCAATAAAGCAAATGGAGAGAATATTTATTTGAACAATGCGGGTGCAAGTAGTGGTGGCGATTGGTGGTATGACTTAATGCCAAATGTTTTCTTTTATCAACTGTATGACCTTTATCCAAATGCAGGCAACGAGGCAAATAGTCAGTTTACAACCATCGCCAATCGCTTCTTAGAATCTGTTCGAGCGATGGGTGCAAGCGATACGGCTTGGACTGTGCCGAATATGGACTACCGTGCATGGAAATTTAAGACCATGCAACCCTTAACAACGGGCGTAAAAGAGCCTGAAGCGTCGGGTGCTTACGCGTGGTTGTTGTACAATGCCTATAAAAAGACAGGAAATAAGGACTTTTTGAAGGGCGCAGAGTGGGCAATCGAGTTTTTGGACAATTATCCGACCAATCCTTCTTATGAATTGCAATTGCCTTATGGCACATACACGGCGGCGAAGATGAATGCCGAATTGGGTACGACTTACAACGTCGAAAAGATGGTCAATTGGTCATTCGACAAAGGCAATTTGCGTGGTTGGGGCACAATCGTCGGCACTTGGGGCGGTTTTGATGTCTCTGGTTTGGTCGGCGAAGCCAATGACGGCGGCAATGACTATGCTTTTCAACTCAATGGCGTTCAACAAGCGGCGGCACTCGTACCGATGGTGCGTTATGACAAACGTTTTGCCCGTGGCATCGGCAAATGGTTGGTCAATTTGGCAAATGCGACCCGTTTATATTACCCCAATTTTCTACCGAGCAGCCGACAAGATGCCGCAACGTGGTCAAATATCTATGACCCGAATCAAGTTGTGGCTTATGAAGCCCTTCGGGAAAAGTGGCAAGGCTTGTCGCCTTTTTCAACAGGCGATGCTTTGGGCGGTGGTTGGGCTGCGACGAATTTAGCCTTGTATGGCACGTCGTCCATCGGCTATTTGGGTTGTTTGATTGAAGAAACGAATGTCGAAAAAGTCCTAAAATTGGATTTGTTGAAGACAGATTTCTTCCATGACAAAGCCTATCCGACGTATTTGTTGTTTAACCCCCTCAGTACCGTGGCTTCTGTGGCTTTTAATGTTGGCACAACGTCCGTTGATGTGTATGATGCATTGACAGAGACCTTTATTTTAAGAAATGTGTCGGGTTCAACGACTTTAAATATCCCTGAAAACCAAGCAGTTATGGTGACTTTAACGCCTGTCGGCGGAACCGTCACATATAACCGCAATAAAATGCTGGTCAATAACACGGTTGTGGATTATCGCCAAACAACTAATCCTTATACACGTCCTGTGCGCATAAAAGCTTTGGCGGCTGCCAAAAATCTCTTACAAGTGAATGACTCGACATCGGTATTTGCGACAGCAACTGACCCTGATGGCGGCACAATCACCTATAAATGGACGACAACAAAAGGAACAATTACAGGAAATGGCAAAACAGTATCTTTAAAAGCCCCAAATACTGAGGGGCTCTCAACGATTCAAGTTATCGCCACAGACACCAAAGGGAATAACGATACCGCTTCGATTGACATTACCGTTGTGACTCGCATTAATGCTGCACCCAGTATTTCAAACATACAAAAAAGCGCAACATATACCGCAACAAACGGCAGCATACAACTCACGTGCTTGGCAACCGACCCAAACAACGACCCTTTGACCTACACTTGGACAGCAAATGGCGGTACTTTCTCGAATACCACAACCCGCGCAACGACTTGGACAGCGCCGAATACTGAGGGGGTCTATACCATCAATGTCAAGGCAACAGACAATGGGAATTTGTCTGCAACCGCAACGACAACACTGCTTGTTAAGAATTTTAATACCACAATCGGCAGCATCATCGCTTATTATCCTTTTACAAACCATACAAATGACATCAGTGGCAATCAATTGAATGGCGTTGCATCAGGCATTGCCTTTGTGCCCGATAGAAATGGTGTACCAAACAGCGCGGGTTTTTTCAATGGCGGCACACAAAACGTCAATGTTGCCAATAGTCCGCTTCTGAATGTAACCAATGCTTTGACGGTCAGTTGTTGGTTCAAAGCATCGAGTCTTGGGAGCAAAGAAGTTTTTCTGTTGTCGCATGGCAGTTGGCAAAATCGGTGGAAACTCTCTATCACACCTGATAAAAACTTGCGTTGGACGGTCAATACGCTCACGACTATTGCGGATTTGGATGCGCCTACGCCTTTTGTCGTTGACAGTTTCTACTATGTGACCGCCGCTTACGATGGTTCGTTTATGACGATTTATGCCAATGGCAATCTTGTCTCATACAAACCTTTGTCGGGCAATATCCGCACAACAACTTTGGCATTTCTCATCGGTCAAATGCTGCCTGACAATGCCGATTACAACTTCAAAGGGGTGATTGACGAGGTTAAACTCTTCAATTATGCACTCTCTCCAACTGCTGCTGCGAGTTTGTATCAACAAAGTGTCGTGGCGTTAAAAGATGTTTTTAATTCAGATTATCAAGAGATAAAAGTGTCGCCAAACCCTGCATCGGATAGGCTGACAATCACGCTGCCTGTTGCTGTTGGCACTAAAAGGAACATGCAAATTTTAAATATTAATGGACAAATCGTCCTCGAAAAGGGCATTTATACTGAGGGGGGGCAATGTGAGATAAATATTGCTTCGCTTGTGTCGGGTATATACATCATCACAGTTCAAACGGGCGAGCAAAAGAGCTGGTCGCGTTTCGTAAAGCTATAAACAGTTACAAAACAATCCCGAAGGGATTCAACACGAATAGCCCCCGATGCAATCGGGGGAAAAAGAGGCGAGGTATTTATAAAACTCCGAAGGAGTTGAACAATATATCGCACACTTGTTTGTGTTCAACTCCTTCGGAGTTATGTACCGACTCTTCTATCTTTTCCCGCGATTGCATCGGGGGCTATTCATGTTGAATCCCTTCGGGATTATGCGACTTTAACAATAATGTTTCGATAATAATCAATTATAAATAACCAATAATCAATCCTTATTTCAGTCATTTCTTTAATCATTAATAATGAAAAGGTATCTACAATCATTACTCTGGCTGCCTTGTGTTTGTTTGACCTTCATCGGTTTACAAGTGCAAGCGCAAACGCCTGTGGCTCTGTATTCATTTACGGGAACAGCCAACGACTTATCGGTAAATGGCAATAATGCCACTATCAATGGTGCAGTATTCACCCAAGACCGCTTCGGTTATGCCAACAGCGCAGTCTTATTCGACGGTGTTCAAGGCAATTTGGTCGCTGCAAACTCTGCTGCCACGAATACGGCGAATGAATCCATCAGTTTTTGGATAAAAGTTACGGCTTTACCTGCTACGGGCGAGGCTTACGTCCTATCGCACGGTGGTTGGCAAGAGCGTTGGAAAGTCTCTTTGCCGTCTCATGGCAAGTTGGTGTATTCAACAAAGAATGCAGCGGGTCAGAATGTGGACATGGACACCGATTCTGTGTCATTAGCCCCAGGTGTGTGGAAACACGTCGTCATGACGCACGATGGAACGAGTAACAGCATCTATATTAATGGTGTGTTGAAAAGAAGTGTAGCGGCTACGGGTGCGCTTGGCACGACAACTAAGCCTTTGGGTATGGGTTTTGACCCAATTGATGTGACCAATTACTTCAAAGGGGCGTTGGATGAAGTCACTTTGTACGGTGTGGCGTTAACGGCGGCACAAGTGACGGCACTTTATACGACTCAAAGCACTGTTCCGACGATTGCGAATGCACGTGTGGCTTCATATTCGTTCAATGGTTCGGGTTATGACTCTTCTGCTTACGCCAATCATGGTGTTTTGACGAATGTTGCAGCAACAACAGACCGTTTTGGCTTTGGTTCAAAAGCGTATGAATTCAATGGCAAGACTTCGGCGATAAAAGCGTCGAACTCTGCGCCACTTAATTCGGCTTCAACGACGATTAGTTTTTGGGTAAAAGCCAATGCTTTACCTGTGACAGGTGAATCGTTTCTTTTGTCAAATGGTGGTTGGCAAGAGCGTTGGAAAATCTCTTTACCTGGACATGGTAAAGTTGTTTTCAGCACAAACAATGTCGGTACAGGCAATTCAGACATGGACGCAGGTGATGGAAACGCCCTCACTGTTGGCGTTTGGAAGCACATCGTTATGACACATGATGGCACAAACGACAAAATCTTTATTGATGGTGTCAAAAAAAACACTAAAGCAGTGACAGGTGCTTTGAAAAACACCGTTCATCCACTCGGCATTGGTTATGACCCGATTGATGGCGGTAGTTTCTTCAACGGTTCTTTGGACGAAGTTCAGGTCTATAACTATTCGCTCACAGAGGCGGAAGTTACCGCACTTTACACCTTGCAATCCACGTCTCCTGCAACAGCAACGGACATTGTTGCCGATTTTAATTTGAATGGCAATGGTACTGATGATTCGCAATTCGGCAATCATGCAACTGGCAAGGCAACAGGCGTTGCAAACCGCTTTAATTTCGGCGGCAATGCCATGAGTTTTAATGGTACAAAGACCGATTCGTTGATTGTATCCAACTCTGTGGCGTATCAATCGGACTTTGCAACGATTAGTTTTTGGATAAAAGTTACGGAGGCACCTGTATCGGGCGAGGCATACATCCTTTCGCAAGGCGGCTGGCAAGACCGTTTGAAAATATCGCTGCCAAGTCATCGGAAGATTGTCTTTTCAACAAAAAATGCAGCAGGACAGAACGTGGATATGGATTCAGATTCCGTGCCGTTGCCTGTTGGTGCATGGCGACACGTCGTTATGGTGCATGATGGCACGAATAATAAGCTCTTTATCAATGGTGGTTTAAAGAAAAGCGTGGCATCGGCAGGCGCATTGGGCAAAACGACGAGACCATTGGGCTTAGGCTACGATGCGATAGATGGTGGCTCAAATTTCAACGGTTCTTTAGACGATATTAAGCTCTATAACCGCGCTTTGACGGATGTTGAAGTCGCTACGCTTTATACTTCGCAAAGCGCAACGCCTATTATTGCAGGCACATTGGTTGCTCATTATCCATTTAACAATGATGGGACAGACATTACGGCTTATGCCAATGCGGCAACCTTAACAAATGCTTCGCCAACGACTGACCGTTTTGGCAAAGCCAATAAAGCTTTGGCAGTGAACAACAGTCAAGCAAAAGCGGCGAACTCGGCGCAACAAAATAGTGCAAATACAACGATTAGTTTCTGGGTAAAAGTTGCCGAAGTTCCTGCAAGTGGTGAGGTGTATATGTTATCAAACGGTGGTTGGCAAGAACGGTGGAAAATATCGCTGCCAAATCATAGAAAGCCTGTATTTTCAACAAAAAATGCCGCAGGACAGAACGTGGATATGGATTCAGACTCTGTGCCTTTACCTATTGGTGCATGGCGGCATGTCGCTATGACACATGACGGTGTCAACAACAAGATATTCATCAATGGTTTGTTGAAAAAAAGCGTCACTTCGGCAGGTGCTTTGGGTACAACGACAAAACCATTGGGTATTGGTTACGACCCGATTGATTCAAGCGGCTTTTTCAACGGTTCATTGGATGAAGTGCAAATATATAATGTCGCTTTAAGCGATGTTGAAGTGCTGGCTTTGTTCAATGCACAAAATACTGCGCCAACTAACACAGATATACTCGCACCAAGTACCCCCCTCAGTATAACGGCGGTAGTTGCGTTCACAAATGTCACTTTGGCATGGTTGCCATCAACGGATAATGTCGCTGTAACGGCTTATAACGTGTACAAAAACAATACCCTCTTAATGAGTACGCCTTCAACGACCACTTTGTTGAAAGGACTAACAGCAACAACGCAATTCACTTTCGGTGTGACGGCTATTGATGCCGCAGGCAATGAGTCTGCTATGGCAACTTTGAGAGTCACAACAGGACAAGAGGAAGGACGGGACAGTATTGCGCCAACAATTCCGACAAACTTAACCGCGCAAGTCGGTTCAAACTCTGTTCAATTGGCTTGGACGGCTTCAACGGACGCACGTGGTGTTGTCGGTTATATCGTTTTCCAAGATGGTATTGCGATAGATACAGCAGTGCTTTCGCCAACAGTGACGAAGTTCGTCAGTGGTTTGACTTCGCTAACAGCTTATACTTTTGAAGTTCAGGCTTATGATGCGGCTAAAAACAAATCAGCGAAAGCGGAGCGGACTGTCACGACCTTAGCTCCTGTCAACACAGGCGAACCTGGCTTAATTGCCAATTATCCTTTCGATGACAATGCAAATGACGCGACACCATATAATAACCATGGTACAATTGGCGGCAATCCTACCTTTATCACGCACTCACCTCTGGCAGGAAAGGCGATTCGATTTGATGGCAACAAAGACTCGGTCTTGGTTAAGAATGCCGTTCAGTTGATTTCTGATTATATGACAATTGGTTTTTGGATTCGTGTGGACAGCACGAACCTTGCGGACGCAGAGGCTTATGTGATTGATTTTGGTCACTGGGACCAACGCTGGAAAGTCTCTTTACCTCAGCATCGAAGAATTGTTTACACGACAAATGCCAAAAATACCTTGTCCAATAACTTCATCACAGACATGGACAGCGGCGATGGCAACGACCTTTCAATCGGTATTTGGTGGCACGTCACAATGGTGCACGATGGTACGAATAACATCATCTATATCAACGGTGTTGAAACCAAACGTGTCCCTACAACAGGCAAACTCAATAGCACGGCACGCCCGCTTTATTTCGGTTGCAATGGTGTTGATGGTGGTCAATACTTCTTTGGCGCATTGGACAACGTGAAAATCTACAATAAAGCCATGACTGCGGCAGAAATCAACAAACTTTTCAAAACAGGTTCAACCCCTGTTGACGAACAAGCGAGTGCTGCTTTAACAGCTTCGGTTAAAAGTATTTCACCAAACCCTGCTGCTGATGTTTTGACAATCAAACACGTATTTACAGGCAATGAAGCTATTTTGGTTCGTGTATTTGACATCGCAGGTCGTCAGATTGATGCAGTTAGTTTTGCTAAAAATCAAATACCCGCTAATCAATTCTCTATCAATGTGAGTGGATATACACAAGGTGTTTACTTCCTCAATTTTGTTCAAGATGGTAAAAGTTTGGGCGCATTAAAGTTTGTAAAAAACTAAATTAATGGGTTAACACATAGATACATAGGACACATAGCTTCATTTCTTTAGTCATTTGTAAAGAGAAAAAAGCTATGTGCTCTATGTGACTATGTGTTTAATGTAAAAATTAATATGGCAAACAGGTTTATTCAAAATCCAATACTCACAACAAAGGATATAAAGCCGAGTCAAGAGGGATTTGTTGTGGAGTGTGTGCTGAATCCTGGCGTATTTACTTTTGAAGGAAAAACTTGGCTATTACTACGCGTCGCAGAACGCCCAATACAAGCAGAAGGGGTTATTTCACTGCCCATACTGAGGGGGGATGGCACGATGGAAATTTTAGCATTCCGCGAAGATGACCCATACCTTGACCTCTCTGATGCCCGCATGGTGACCTATAACGGCAAAACATATCTCTCAACCTTGTCGCATCTCCGACTTGTGTGCAGCGAAGATGGTATTCATTTTTATGAACCCGATGCGATGCCCACAAAGCTGTTTGGTAAAGGCGCATTAGAGACTTTTGGCATCGAGGATTGTCGTGTTAGTCTTATCGAGGGTGTTTACAATCTTACTTACACACAGGTTTCTGAAAGTGGTGTAGGTGTCGGGCTTATGCAAACCCGTGATTGGCAAAATTTTGACAGAATCGGGATGATTTTACCCCCACACAACAAGGACTGCGCGCTATTCGAAGAAAAAATAGGGAACAAATACTTTTGCTTTCACCGCCCTTCGGGTATCGCACTCGGCGGCAATTTTATCTGGATTGCTTCTTCCACAGACCTCATTCATTGGGGCAGTCACCATTGCATTCTCCAAACCCGCGAAGGTATGTGGGACTCTGCCCGCGTCGGTGCGGGTGCTGCGCCAATCAAAACCGACAAAGGTTGGTTGGAAATCTATCATGGTGCCGACGAAAACAACCGCTACGCATTGGGTGCGGCATTACTCGACCTCAAAAACCCAGCAAAAGTCATCGCTCGTTCTTATGAACCTTTATTTGAACCGACTGCCCCTTATGAACTTACAGGTTTTTTTGGCAATGTCGTCTTTACCAATGGGCATATCGTTGAAGGCGATGCGATTACGATGTATTACGGTGCTTCTGATGAAGTCATTTGCGGCGCAACCTTATCCATCAAAAAGATATTATCGGGATTATTAGAGACAGTTGTTTTGGAACACATAGACAAATAGAGTGTCGGGGTGATTTCAAATCACCCC
>JAYSQG010000078.1:0-30049 GCA_043721685.1 Saprospiraceae bacterium
CCCACCGTCTGTGCTTGAGTGATGTAACAATCTTGTGGCGCAAGAATATAGTAGAATTTTGACCGCGCTTCGTAGTTCGCATACTGATTTTTCAATTTACTAACGTTGGCTTCAGCTTCCAAACCATCAGAAATGGTGCTGAAACGCTCACTTTCTGTCTTTGCAATTTTACCGCGATATTCGCTGTCTGCCCCCCTCAGTTGAAACGCCAAATTGTCCAATTCTTGAACGGTTTGAGCATATTCGTTTTGCGCTTCGACTTGTTTGGCTTGAGTTTGTTGCACTTTAAGACGTTTGTTTTCAAGGTCGGTTAGTGATTTTAAACCTTGTTTGTAAAGCTCTTCTGTACGAATGGCTTGAATTTTTTCGTTTTCAAAATCCTTTTCTGCTGCAACCATTTTGTTGCGATTTGCTTCAATTTTGAGTTTATTTTGCTCTATTTTGTTCTGTAATTGGTCTTTTTTAAAACGCAATTCTTGTAAAGTTTGGGCAATTTGCTGCTGTAATGCATTGGCTTTTGAATTATAACTCAAAACTGAACTTGATTTTGCATCTACCTGTGCTTGTGTGCGTGGGAGTAATTGAGGGTCGAAATAATCTGTTTTAGTTTCTGTAATTTTGACGATGGTGTCCCCTTTTTTCACCAATTGCCCTTCGCGGACATACCATTTTTCGATTTGACCTGCAATAACCGTATTGATGGTTTGCGGACGTTGCTCTGGCGACAGCGTTGTGACAACGCCTTTTGCACGTATGTTTTGCGTCCAAGGCATGAACAATAAAAAGATATTGATAATCAAAAGCGCAAATATCCAACGACGGAACAAGACATGCGCTCTCAGAAGATGCGTTTTTGCAAAAGCACCATATTTTGATTTATCAATATGGACATTATTTTCAGATATATTGAGCATGATTTTTAATGGTGAATGGTGAATAATTTAATCGCGAATGGTAAATAATTCATATTTCATTAAATGTTTTGAATATTTTATTGAAATGAATAGATTTTTGGATTTGTTCAAAACTGCCTTCTTCGATTATTTGCCCTTCTTTCATCAAAACGATGCGGTCGCAACGGGATGCTAAAACAGGGTCGTCTGTTACGGCTATGAGTGTCCATTTTTGCGATTTATCGGTCAATAAGTCAGATATACGAATACGATCAGCATATCCTAAATTCGCCATAAGTTCTTCAATAGCAAGGAGTTGTGGATTATTTAGGATACCTCTGGCTAAAATTATTTTTGAAATGATGCTTCGTGGAAGCGTCTTACCTGCTGGCAGCAAAAAGGTATCAAAACCTTGCGGCAAAGAACGAATAAAACCCATGAGACCTACGGCTTCACAGGTTTTAACAATGTCCTCGAAACGGATATGGGTGTAGCCGAGTGCAATATTATCATGTATTGTACCTTTAAAAATATCTTCCTGAACAGAATAATCACCAATGGCACTTCTGAGTGAGGTTTGGTTAAAATTGTTGCGTGGTACACCATTATAAAGGACAGCACCCTTGAAATCGGATAAAAAACAAGTTATTATCTGAATCAACGTCGTTTTTCCAGAGGCATTATAGCCCGCTATGCACAGCCTTTCACCAGATGCTACACTCAGATTGATACCCCTCAGTACAGGTTTAGAAGGGTCACCAAAATGGTAACAGAGGTCTTTAATGTCTAATTTTATGCCTTGCCCATTATTCATTTCTGAGAAATTCACGCCGTCCTCGTTTTCAATGGGTAGATCGGTGACTGCGCCAATTTTTTCAATCGCCGTTAGCACATCATAAACAATATCCATTGTTACAATCATCTTTTCAGAAGAACCCAATATCATGATGATAATGATTTCTGCCGCAACGAATTGACCTACATTGATTTGGTTGTTGATAACTAACCACCCACCCAATGACAGTAAAGCAAAGGTAATAAGTGTTTTGAAACCCACGATACTCCCATATTGAATGAGCAAAATACGAAAATGACTGCGCTTGGCATCAAGGTAATTACTCACATATGTATCTGTTCTACTGAGGGGTAGGTCTGACGAACCTGCTAATTTGAATGTTTGAAGTGTTCGAGCAATTTCTTCAAGCCAATAAGCCACCTGGTACTTGTATTTCGACTCTTTTAGGCTTGTTTTAAGCCCTGTTGGACCCGTAATACGAAAAATGAGAACAAGTAGGATCAATAATAAAAATCCAAAAAAGATAAACAATGGATGATAAAATGAGAGCAACAAAAGCCCAAAAATAATCTGCATCAAAGCCGTGGACAGGTCTATGAGTAGTTTAGGCAAACCTTTTTGCAAAGTCAATGTATCAAAAAACCGGTTTGCCACTTCTGGCAAATGTTCGTTACGAACAGCTTCGGTCTTTAATTGGGGTAGCCGTTTGGCAAAATCGAAGGACACACGCGTAAACAAACGCCTTTGCAAAGTTTCACTGACCGTCATTTGCATCACGACGAGCAAACCCGCGAACAAAGTCCCTAATGTCACACCAACAATCAACAACCACCACGAAGACGACACAGCCCCGCCTTGAATGATTTTGAGAATAGCTTGAATACCGAGCGGTAAAGTCAGGTTGATGAGACCCGCAAAAATGGCATACACATATATATAACCTATTTCTTTTCGGTCGGTGTGTAAAATTCTGAAAAAACGTTGGAGCGTTGATAAAGTCGGTTGATTAGTCACAGTACTGTGTTTTTTTTTATACTACCTGAATGAAAGTATTACTATCGCATCTGATAGACAACATTACTACCAAAATTGTTCATCAAAGGTGTCAAAAAATTGTCATAAGGATTGAAAAAGATAAAAAAACCTGTCCCAATGTATCGGGACAGGTCTCATACTTCATTCATCTAAAATCAAATTACATTTTAATCAAACTTCTTAGAGCGTAATTGTCGAGTATTGGGTTTCATCACCCGCAATCACCTCAACGACATAACCGCCAGAAGGTAATTTCGACAAATCATAACGTTTGTGCAAAAGCATAACAACATAATTGATGTCGTCAAAAACGATATGACCTTCGTTGTCGTAGATATTAACTTTAATGTTAGAGTATTTACCCAACAGAACGTTAACGTCTAATTTCGTGCCAGTTTGATTGACCGTTGGTTGAAACAGCTCTTTACGCTCTGTTTCAAACAAAACAACTCTTTGGTTTGTCAAATCAAACGGCTGAACGGTCTTAGTAGCTTTTTTCGTTATAATAACTTTATAGCTACCATTGTCGAGGTTGATAAGGTTGAACTTTTTACAGTAATTGGGCGTGCCTTTTACTTTTTCTGTAACAAGCGTTCCTTGATCTCCTTCAAGTGCAATCGTTACTTCCTCATTTGTAACGTTTGTCAAGCTGACGACAACAGCTTTGGTATTTTCGATGGCAGAAATTCTTACATTAGTGCCACCACCAAGGTCGTAGCTGAACGAGCCGTTATCGGCTTTAATGGTGTTTGTGAATAGCGAAATCGCTAAAATCAGAATAAAAAACAATCGGGTTTTCATCTTTAAAAAATTTAAAATTGTTAAACAATCGAGTGAATTATTTTAGTTTTCAAACTAACTACTAAAATAAAAATTTTATTTTGTTTGGGTCAAAATTTTAACATTTCAACCTCAATTATTGCGCAAATATACAACGAACTATAAACATTTCAAAATTTTATTTGGTTCACGCTGCAAAGGTATTTTTTAAAAATGATTTAAAAATGTTTCCACAGTTAAGTTCATGTTAAGTTTTTGAAGGTCATTTACTTGCTTTTTAAAAGTTAAAATTCTTTAATTTTAATGTCACAAAATTGAGAGCACTTTTTAAATGTTGAAAAGTCCTATGCTAACAATTTTAAAAATCAATAGATGAAGTGTCTTTATAAAATGTCAACGATTGTCGAATATTTCAAAAGGCTTAGTAAATGGTTGAACATATAAACATTTACAGCTTTTGAAGAACTAATTCATTGAATATGAACAGCTTGAATTGGCATACACTTTTTATATTTTGAAACGGGATCTTTTGCCCTTTCTAAATTAAAGACAACAAATAGACTCCTTACCCTCATGAAATGTTGCACGAAAACTTTCGTAGTTCGACGTACATCAGATTTTCATTGAACAAAGCCCTCATTTTTTCGACCAATTTTTATGTCAGAATTTCAATCCAGAAAGTGAATTTACTGAGGGGGTCTATTTTTAGGTTTTGCAAAGCATTTTAACTCAAAAAAAAATGTTATTTTTTTTGAAATCTTTTTAGATTTTTTTTTTTGAGCCTCATTTTTTTTTGAAAACAACCGAAGCGTTGACCAAAGGTTGTCTGCAACAGCGGCTACTCAAGGATATAATTTTGAGATGAGGTCAAATTTTTAGGATAAAATATGCTCCCCAAAATCTCTATTACTTCATAAAAAATTCAAATGAACCTTTTTAGCGAACCTTGAAGTCATTTAAAAATGAATAAAAAAGGCATTTTATGAAAATATATAGCTTTCTATATAATTAAGGTGCAAAAATTTGGCTATTATCATTCATCGTTTTACTTTTGACACATTATTTAATAATGTATTGATAATTCAAAACGAAAAATACTTTAACTGATTGATTATCAACTACTTACCTTTCATTTAGAAATCACCAACCGAAGTATCGGCAAAATCTACTGAAATTATGAATTTACACGAATACCAAGGCAAGGAATTGCTTAAAAGCTACGGCGTAAAAATTCAAGAAGGCATTTTGTGCTACACACCTGAAGAAGCCTTTGAAGCGGCTACTCGCCTACGCACGGAGCGTAACAGCGAAGGTTGTGTTGTCAAAGCACAAGTTCACGCAGGCGGACGTGGCAAAGGTGGCGGTGTCAAATTTGCTCCGAGTCCTGAAAAAGCTAAACAAAAAGCACAAGACATCCTCGGTATGATGCTCATTACACCACAAACTTCTGCTACGGGTAAGCTCGTTCGCAAAGTTTTGGTCTGCGAAGACGTATATGGTCCTGGCGCCAGCGAACCGAAAGAATATTATATCTCTGTTTTGATGGATAGAGGTAGAAAATGTGATGTCATTATCTATTCTACTGAGGGGGGCATGGACATTGAAAAAGTAGCTGAAGAAACACCGGAGCTCGTTCATAAAGAATGGATTGACCCGCTTTTAGGCTTGCGTCCTTTTCAAGTCAATAAAATTTGCTTCAATTTGGGATTGAGCGGTAAGGCTTTCAAAGAAATGTCAGCTTTTGTCACGTC
Source organism: Saprospiraceae bacterium (assembly GCA_043721685.1). Classification (GTDB taxonomy): domain Bacteria; phylum Bacteroidota; class Bacteroidia; order Chitinophagales; family Saprospiraceae; genus JAAFJT01. The sequence goes on from JAYSQG010000078.1 coordinate 5,256, forward strand.
ATTATATAAGGCGTATGTCGGAAGCGATGCAAGTTTGTTTGAAATCAACCCTTGCTTGAAAACATCTGATGATGGCATTCTTGCGGTTGATGCAAAGGTCTCCATTGACGATAGCGCACTTTTCCGTCATCCAGACCTCGAAGCACAAAGCGACAAACTTGAAGAAGATGCGACAGAAGTTGAAGCAATGGAAGCAGAATTGAACTATGTCAAACTCGACGGCAACGTGGGTTGTATGGTTAACGGTGCAGGTTTGGCAATGGCAACAATGGATATGATTCAACTATCAGGTGGTCAGCCAGCTAACTTCCTCGACGTAGGTGGTACGGCAAATGCAGAACGTGTTGAAAAAGCATTCAATATCATTTTGAGCGACCCAAATGTGAAAGCTATCCTTGTCAATATTTTTGGTGGCATCGTCCGTTGCGATCGTGTGGCGCAAGGTGTCATTGACGCATACAATAATATAGGTGCGATAAATGTTCCTATCATCGTGCGCCTTCAAGGTACAAATGCCGACATCGCTAAGAAAATGATTGATGAGTCAGGTTTAAAAGTTTTTTCTGCCATCGAGCTTAAAGAAGCTGCGGAACTTGTCAAACGTGTATTAGCATAAGTTTTTCACCATTTCTTGTGGATGATTTAATACAACATCTTTTTTCAAAGGGCGTTCAATAAATAAAATCAAGCCACAAAATGTTAATGGTTGAAAATATTTTAAAAATTTTATGCTTTTTATTTGCATCAATTGTAAGTTTATGTATCTTTGTCCTATCAGAAACGAAACAAGTTATCGTTTTAGATACAAAAAGAAAAATAGTCATTTCGACATAAAGAGTTTTGTACTCATGGTATAATTTTTTTGGGGTTAACAAATGTTGATTGGTCTGCGAACTTTGTTCGCAGGCTTTTTTTTTTGTACCTACTTGATTATTTGACCATAAGATGAATATATAAAATTGGATATACCCTTTCAACGTATTATTTTTGTTGAAATTTTTAATCCAATTTTTTCTTACCTTAAATTCATCTTCAAATGAAAAAATTTAAAACCTTCTTATTCGCTATTTGTACCGTCCTGTCTCTCCTTTTACCACAGTTTTTATCATCACAAAATTCATTACGTGTCGTTAACCCAAAAACAACATGGCAAAGCGCTGTTCCAAGTATTACAGAAGCGACAATTTCCATGAGACCTCGAGGTTTATACATGGAATATGGGGTTTATTTGACTTATTCTGCGCAGCAAACGATTTACAATACCGTCCGTGACACCTTGGAAGTGCAACATTTTTTTCAGCTACCACAAGGTTCTGCCGTCAATGACTCATGGCTTTGGGTGGACAGTGTTATTATGAAAGCCTTGTTGTGGGACAGATGGTCGGCAACAAGTGTTTATGAAGGCATCGTCAAAAGACGACAAGACCCTTCGATTTTGTATAAAAACAGTACAACAAACTATGAATACCGCATATTTCCCATAGTTGGCAATCAAACGCGGCGTGTAAAACTCAATTTTTATGTGCCCTCTAAATGGTCGTCTTCACAACTGACAGCACCGATACCCCTCAGTATTTTGCTCAATTCTGCCAAAATTCCCAATGTCAATCTCATTGTTTATGAATCCAATGACTGGAATAGGCCAACCGTTGATTTAGCACCCAACTTGACTTGGACAACTGAAAATGACCCTACTTTTGGCACATCAAAACGAGCAACATTGACGGGTTTGACTTACACATCCTCTGCCAATATTAGCTACAAATCTGTTGAAAGTAAGCCTTATTTTTTCTCTCATTCACCTATCGCTGGAACGACCGACGAAGGGTATTATCAATTAGCGTTTTCCCCCAAAGCTATATTGAATGACGAAACTTCTCTACCTAAAAAAGTATTGTTCTTAGTAGATTATGAGGCTACAAACACGTCATATTCGCAATTACAAGTCCTTAATATCATCAAAAAGAACTTGCGTGAAAACTTATCTCCGCGTGATTCATTCAATGTTTTTTACAATAGATTGACGACTAAAAAGGTCAATACCAAATGGGTTATTGCCGATAGTGCTAATATTGAACGTGCCTTTGCTGCCATGACCGACCCCTCAGTAGGCGTAGGCAATTCGAGCATTTTGACTAGTATTTTGGCAGAAGGTTATGACTTTATCAAGACACAACGGAGCGGTGAAATCATGCTCATTTCCTCAAATGATGCATTTACAAGTCTTCAATCTGTCCAAAGCCTTTACAATGATTTGGAATTGCAATACAGACCTTTACCTGTTACCCATGTTTATGATTTTGCGACACGCAATTTTCAAACTTATTTGTGGTATCAAAGCCGTTATTATTATGGTAATGAGTTGCTATACAATGTTTTAACATCCAATACGCGTGGCAATTTTGTCAATTTAGTGAATTGGAATGCACCGATTTCAGATGTTGAAAAAGGGGCTGCCGATATTTTTCAGCAGCTTGTCCCCTATTCGCCTGTTGACGTAACGATAAAACCGAATGTTGGTTTGACATATGAACGGTATAATCTACAAGACAATGGGTTGAATTCAATAAATCAACCCTATATGCAAGTGGGTAAATACAAAGGAAATTTGCCTTTAACGGTTGAGGTTACGACTACAAATGCCTTGAATCAGATTATTACAGGCAAATTAATACTACAAGGCAATGCGACGGCACAAAATGACTCAGCAAATAGACAAATTCATGGTGCAAACAAAATTAGCGTTTTGGAGGCAACACCTTCGAGTAATAGTCTCATCAGTCGCATCATTCAAGAGAGTAAAGCGCATCGTATTTTATCGAGATACACCGCATTTATTGCCCTTGAACCTAATTTACAAACGCCTTGTGATACCTGCCGTGATGAAACAGGTGGCGTTAGAACAAGCACAGTTGATGCTCGAAAAGACAGTGTAAAAATCACTGCTTATCCAAATCCATTCAAAGAATTGGTGTCCATTAAAATAGAAAAACCCGCTTCTTCAAAGGTGACTAATGCTTTGATTACCAATATGTTAGGTCAAACAGTTAAGACTTTTAGCGAACATGAATGGACTGCAAATGCTGAAAAAACGACTTTGAATTGGCAAGATTCAGGTGCAAGTGCAGGGACTTATATTTTTAGTATCACCATTGATGGCAAACGTTACATTCAAAAATTAGTTAAAATTCGAGAATAGAATTTCGAGATAAAAACAAAAGGCTGTTTCAAGAAATTGAGGCAGCTTTTTGTGTTTTATACTGAGGGGTCTCTTTTAGCATTTTTAAAACCATATTATATCCAATTTTCTAAAATCTCATTCGTCTTACCCTAAAACAGTAGTTCACTGTCTATCTTTGCATTTTTGAAAATTATAAAAACCTAACTGAATAATGGCAAGAAGAGGATGGGACGATAATGACGATGCCCCAAAAGTTAAGCTCACACGCGAATCTATGCGTGAAGCACTTCAGATGTATAGCTTCATTAAACCTTACAAATGGTCGTTTTGGGGCGGTATGGTCTTGTTGTTTCTTTCTACGACAACTTTTATGATATTTCCTTTTTTGTCAGGTCGTATCGTGGACATTGCGCAAGGCAAACACGACTTTACGGCTGATATATTTGGTAAAACTTATGCTTATTACCTTGATTTGCCACGCATTGGGTACATTATGGCAGCTTTACTTTTCATTCAAGGTTTTGTTTCTTATTTCCGAATCACCATGTTTGCAAAAGTGAGCGAGTATGGTATTGCAGATGTGAAACAGGCTTTGTACCAAAAACTGACTTCATTACCTATACCCTTTTTTGAACAAACCCGCGTTGGAGAGTTGGTCAGCCGCATCAATTCAGATGTTGAAAAACTATACAGCACCTTCAGCATAACCCTCGCTGAATTTGTTCGTCAAGTACTTGTCCTCGTTTCTGGCATTTTGATTTTGACATTGACGACTTGGCGTTTGTCGCTTGTTATGTTGGCGACTTTTCCGTTAATAGTTATTGGTGCAATGATTTTTGGTCGTTTTATCCGTAAAATGGCAAAAGAACGACAAAGCCAAATTGCAGATACAAACATCATTTTGAACGAAACCATGATGGCTATTAACGCTGTCAAAGCGTTTACAAACGAATGGTTTGAAGTCTCTCGTTTTGGCAAAGCCAATCGTAAATCGGTTGAAACTTCGATGAAATTTGCCGCTTGGCGTGCCATTTTTGCGACTTTTATTGTCGTTATCTTGTTTGGAGCTTTGTTTTTTGTGTTGTGGCAAGGTGCAACAATGCTGCAAGCGAATGAAATTACAGCAGGTGAACTCATCATGTTTTTTACTTATACAGCTATTATCGGCGGTTCTATTGCTGGTTTGGGTAATTTTTATACAGAACTCGTTGGGGCTGTTGGTGCAACAGAACGTGTCCGTGAAATCCTCAATACACCATCAGAAGTTGATGTCAAAAACCACCCTATCCTACCTGAAAATCGCTTAAAAGGCGATATTCAGTTCCAAAATGTGAAATTCCGTTATCCAACGCGTGAAGATATCGAAGTACTGAGGGGGGTCAATTTGACGATAAAAGCAGGTCAAAAAGTGGCTCTTGTTGGTGCTTCAGGTGCGGGTAAATCTACGATTATGCAATTGGTTTTGCGTTTCCATGAAAATCAAGACGGCTCTATTTTAGTGGACGGTAAACCGATGAAAGACTATGATATCACAGAATATCGTCAAAACCTCGCGCTTGTTCCACAAGAAGTATTGCTTTTTGGTGGTACGATAAAGGAGAACATCCTTTATGGCAAACCCGATGCAACGGACGAAGAAGTCATTGAAGCCGCTAAAAAATCGAATAGTTGGGACTTTATTCGCCTATTTCCAGAAGGTTTGGAGACAATCGTAGGCGAACGGGGCATTAAATTGTCAGGTGGGCAACGTCAACGCATCGCCATTGCTCGTGCCATTTTGAGAGACCCGAGTATTTTGTTACTCGACGAAGCGACATCGTCTCTTGATGCCGAATCTGAAAAAGTGGTGCAAGATGCCCTCAATTTATTGATGGAAAATCGGACAAGCATCATCATCGCCCATCGTTTGGCAACGATACGTGAAGTAGATAAAATATATGTTTTAGACGGTGGACGAATCGTTGAAGAAGGTACACATGAAGAACTTTATGAAAAAGAGAACGGTATTTATGCCAATCTCGCTAAATTGCAGTTTGATATGCCTTTTTCAGTTTAGCGAACAATTTTCCGCCAGTATTTGATTTGATTTATAAAATAATGATTCTCAACAAATTAAAAATTCGCTAAACCAAAGTGGATTAGCGAATTTTTTTTTGGCTATCGTAATTTTTTCGTTTTTTTAGTATAAAATTGGATGAGTTACTTTTACCTTTGTGGCATTCATTGATCAATCGTAAAATATAAACATCATGCACCTTACAATGACTAACCCAATAACAGAGATTCCAGTATATGACCCAAACCAAAAACCATATATGGATACGGTGAAAATCATGTCAAAAATACCACATCGCGTACCGTTTTTGTTGGTGGATAAAGTCATGGAAGTGAGTGAGACACATATAATTACGATTAAAAATATCACGATGAATGAGCCTTATTTTCAAGGTCATTTTCCCGGCAATCCTGTCATGCCAGGTGTTTTACAAATTGAAGCAATGGCGCAAACAGGAGGTATTTTTATTCTACGTGACACAGCCGATGATGAAATTTGGGATACTTATTTTTTGAAAATTGATAATTGCCGCTTCAAACATAAAGTTGTTCCAGGCGACACATTAATCATCCGACTTGATTTAATCAACCCCATGCGTCGGGGCATTGCTTTGATGCATGGTAAAGCTTATGTGGGCAATAAATTGGTTTCAGAAGCTGAATTGACAGCGATGGTTCAGAAAAGAGTTTAATTTAAAATTTGCACCCCCTCAGTATATTTGCAAAAAAAGGCAAAAAGCAGTATGAAACCTGTTTTTTGCCTTTGTAATTTTAGAATTTTCAAAAAACGAAAATTCGCTAAACAACAGAATTCACAGCACAAACAACATAATCGCAAGAATATACTGTCAATATTTGTTTCTTTATAAGCAATTAAAAACCAATTAATTATCAAACTTTCGACCCAAACCCCAATATCAATTAACCATATTACACCCTTTTCAACAGAAGTTGTGGTAAGCCTAAAAACTTACCGCAACAATTTTAGTTTGATAATTTGACTTTTCTCTACAAATGATGGAACTTACAAGCAGCTTTCCAATTATAATGTTCATTACAACTTAAAAACTTAAAAAAATGACAACACCAAATACGCCAATCCTCACAAATGAGGTGTCAAAAAATTTAGAAGTTATCAGTCAAATCGAGCCATTTGTGCGCACAGCCATAGACACACTGCTTGTTGACATCAAGACCTGTTGGCAACCGACTGATTTTTTGCCCGATATGAGCCAAGAAGATGCACTTGAACAAGTTCGTCAATTGCGCGAAAGAACAGCAGGTATTCCCGATGAAATCATCGTTTCGCTTATTGGCAACATGATTACTGAAGAAGCGCTGCCGAGTTATCAGACCTATTTTAACCTTGTCGAAGGCATAAATCCAATGCGAAAATTGACCAGTGAAAATGCGTGGGTCACTTGGTCGCGTCAATGGACTTCAGAAGAAAACCGTCACGGTGATTTGCTGAATAAATATTTGTATTTGTCAGGACGAGCAGATATGCGCCAAGTTGAGCAGACCATCCAAACCCTTATCACCAATGGTTTTGATGCCAATACCGACCATGACCCTTATCAAGCGATGGTTTATACCTCGTTCCAAGAGCGTGCAACGAAAATTTCGCACCTCAACACAGCTAAATTAGCTGAAAAAGCTGGCGATACTGTTCTGTCACGTATATGTACGACGATTTCAGGCGATGAAGCCAGACATGAAAGAGCCTATAAAACTTTTATGCGTCAGATATTTGATATTGACCCCAACGGCGCTATGTTAGCATTTGAAAAAATGATGCGTAAACAGATTGCTATGCCCGCAATTTTGATAGATAAAGGTAATGAGGACAATATTTTCGCCCGTTATGCTGCCATTACTCAAAAAATTGGGATTTATACAGCGTGGGATTATGCCAAAATCATTGAACATTTGGTTGATTTTTGGAAAATCGAAAGCATCACGGGATTGAACGGAGCCGCAGCTAAAGCACAAGTTTATTTGTCTAAACTAGCCGAGCGTTATATGCGTGTGGCAGACAGAATGAAAGCACCAGAAGACATCAGTTTGGTGTGGTTGAGTTGTTAAAATAGGTGCGGAAATTGAATCAAAATCTACTACTAACCCCTTCTCAGTATCTTTATACTGAGGGGGGCTTTTTTTATTTTTCTTTCAAAATTATCAAAAATTGCCTTGTCATTTGGTCATTGTTATCAAATTTTAGGATAATTTTGAAACATTCCCAAATTGTTACTAACTTTATGGGAACCACATCAGAAAACAATGCTATACCACACTCGAAAGAGAGATGGATTTTTTTTATGCAGTAGAAACCTAAGATGCCTATCGTTTTCTGCTCATCTTGTGTTTCAAACCGAAGACGAACACGATATGGTATATCGAAAAGCCGAATATGGTGATATCGCTTTGAGTCTTAGAAAAATCGCAAGTCCCCGATGTGATAATTTTAGCTATTTTAGCAGATTATTCACCAGACAAAGGATTAAAGGCTTTTCTATTTATCTTTGAGTGAATTCAAATCCTATAATTATCTCAATAAGTATCAACTAAAGACTTGATTTTCAACCCTTTATTCACATCTTCAAGCAAGGCATTTGTTTTCAAAAAAACATTGTAAGTCTTCGTTGGCACGATATCAAAATAGTTGTCAGAAAATACCCCCTCAGTATCAATACTCAAATAAACATTTTTTAACAAAGAAGGCGTTGTCAAATGGATATTATAACCACCTTCAACAGCCGTTATTTCTTTGATAATGGCTACATTTTTTTCTAAAACTAAGTCTTTGGGTTGTGCAAAATAAAATGTCCGAGAAACAGATAGTCCACCTTTTGGACGGAAAGTAACCAAAACTAAACTTGTCTTGGGATTTTCTTTCTGAAGTATACTTTTGATCGTATTTTCATAAAAAACCGCTGAAGTATTCGCATTCACGTTTACATAACGTCCATCCATATAAATGGTTCGCCCTTGGAAATCAATCGTTTGCACAAATAATTCGCCTTCAAAACTTGTCAATTGGTCATTGACAATGTGAATTCCCAAGACATCTTTTTTCAAAATGGGTGAAATCAATACATTGGCATACGCATCACGAGCTGCATATTGCAAGGCTTTCCACCTTCCAAAATTGTCAATACTCGACCATGAAGCACTCTGCCACACATCATTCAGTTGCCAATACAAACTGCCCATACAAGTCGGCATTGAACGGCGTTGCGCTTCTATGGCTCGTCGTATGCCATCTGCTTGAACGAGTTGACTGACATACACAAAATCCTCAAAAGTCTTAGGCGTTCGAAAACTTCTGTCCATGTATTTTTTCATCAATGCATTGCCTTTGGGATGCTTTTGATGTGCCAACATGACTTCTGATTCTAATTTGAGGTCTTCTGCCTCCGTAAAACTTTCGATGGTTTTCCATTCAGGAAAGGATTGAAAACCGTATTCTGAAGCAAAGCGAGGTATTTTTTCTTCATAATGCTCAAAAGGTTTTTCATCATGCCAGACAAACCAATCGTGGTTGTCCCCCTCAGTATAACTCTTGTTATTGTAACGCCCAAAACGTGGTGAGCTTTCATAATAGGCCGTGTTGGTATTGTCACTCACCGCTTTAGGCAATATTTTTTGAAAAAGGTCTTGATATGCCTTCCAAATATAAGCTTTTTGGTCAGGGTTAAAACGTGGTTGCCAGCCCCAATTGTTCCAAGCTTCATTTATTTCGTTGTTGCCACACCACAAAGCTAAGCAACTGAAATTGCGTAAACGTTGCACCTGTTCAACGGCTTCAAGTCGGGCATTTTCTAAAAAAGCGTCATCGCCTGGATACATCGCACAAGCGTACATGAAGTCTTGCCAAATCAACAAACCTTTTTCATCACAAGCTTCATAAAAGGCATTGGGTTGATAAATGCCACCGCCCCAAACCCGCAACATATTCATATTCGCTCCAATTGCTGCATCTAATGTCTTTGAAATATCTTCTTTTTTAACCCTTTCTTCAAAAAAACTGAGTGGAATCATGTTTGAGCCTTTGGCAAAAACTGGCACACCGTTGAGTTTGAAGTAAAAACTTTCGCCAATTGTATCCTTCTCTTGGACTAATTCAAGCGTCCGCAAACCATGCTTCATAACTTTTTCATCCGATTGCCCCCCCTCTCCAAAGGAGTCCTTTCGGACAGTATAAACACCAATTTTTACATCATAGAGATAAGGTGTTCCTAAATTATGCGTCCACCAAAGTTTAGGAGAAGGCACAACAACATCAACATTGACAGTATTTGCACCCACTTTTAAGGCTGCTTTTTTTGAATAAAGCGTATCACCAAAATGTACATCCACTGTCACTGTCGTATCCAGACTTGATTCAATACTGACTTGGGCATCAATAATTGCCGTATCCGTTGTCAATTTGATTTGTTTCAAAAAAACATCCGTCATTTTAACATCCTGCCAAGTCTTTATCTCTGCCGATTGCAAACCACAGGTCACAAATCTTGGTCCCCAATCCCAACCATAGTGAAAACCTGCTTTGCGGGTATAAACCCTTGTGTTTTCTGGAATCGCTGGCAAATCAGTATAAGCATTATTGGCAGCCGTTTTCTCTTTTGAAAGGGGTGATGTAAAGTATATTTTTATAATATTATCTTTTGGGCGTAAAAAGTTACGTATATCAGCTTTCCAAATCCGAAACATATTATTTCCCCTAATAACCAATGCATCGTTCAAATAGACATCTGCATAAGTATCTAAACCGTTGAGTATCAATTCAACATGTCTCGATGTCAACATATCGGGCGTGGCATCAAATCTCTTTTGAAAAATCCAATCACTTTTTTCCAACCATTGCAAACGCGCTTCGTTGTTGCGCACAAATGGGTCTTCAATTGCCCCATTTTCAAACAGCGCATTGAGTACGGTATTCGGCAACTGTGTGTTATATCCTTCGCTTTTGATATTACGCCCTAAATCATCTGTGGGCGGAGACAATTCGAGAGCCGATTGAAATGACCAACCACTATTGAGTGAAGTCGTTTGGATACTTTGCGCGCCTATGTTCGTAGAAATCATCAAAGTCAATAGAGTTGCTTTAACAGAAAAGTGTGTCATCTAAGCAGTGTATGTTTGCAAAAAAAAAGGATAATGAATAGTTGATAATGGATAGTTGATAATGGATAATGATAAATTTTCTAATATCAATTATCCATTATAAATTATCCATTAAATTAAAATATTGTGTAGAAATCTTTTGTCAATTCTCGATACCCCTCAGTATAATCGCGTTCATCGGGGCTATTTTGAATAATGAGTTCGTCTTTAGTAAAAGTCCGATTTGACAATTCAAATTGAAGCAAAAGTCGTTCAATGCCTTTGTCTTCTTTCGGACGCACATCAGAACGGCGTGTTAAATAAAAACCATAACTGCCAGCGATTTCAATAAAACGCAAGCCTTCAATTAAGGGCAAAATGACGCAAAAACGCCCATTTTTATGCAAAAGTCCTCTTGTGGCATTCAAAAGTTCGCCATGTGGCATTTTAACCGTGTGTCGTACATTGGTTTTATCACCTGTACTCGACAAAGTGCCACCCGTAAAAAAAGGTGGATTGCTCACAACAAGATCATACTTATGGGCATGTGTTTTGGCAAAATGCTGAATCGAATCGTGAAACACATTTAATCTGTCTGCGAAAGGCGAACCACTCATATTTTCACGAGCCTGTTCGACAGCTGAATCATCAATTTCGACGGCATGAATAATACAAGCATCTTCAGAAGGGTTTTCTTGATTAGATTGAGCTGTTTTTTGTGCCAACATGATGGCAATAACGCCTGTACCTGTGCCAATATCGAGAATCGAATGTGCATCATTAACTTCAGTCCATGCACCCAGTAAGACGCCATCAGTGCCAACTTTCATTGCACAACGGTCTTGATGAATTTGGAACTGTTTAAATGTAAAGGGTTTGCTTACTGTATTTTTTTCTTTCAGCATACATTGAAATAAGGTTTAATCTTATGCTTTGAGCTTAAAAACTTTTCTAAAACTCATAATTTTGATGTAAATGTCATTTGACGTAAGAATGTCGAAAAAGGTGCTCAATCTTTGTATTTTCTGTAAAAGATTGCCCCCCTCAGTATGAAAACGTAAAAATCGCACTTTTTTAACGAAAAATAACGTTTGTTGTTCATTTTTCTCAAAAAAGCCCTTTCAAAGCAGTTGTTTGAAAGGGCTTTTAATTTTTAGATAATAAATATACTCAATTTACCGCATTACTTGTATCGTTTTTGTCAAGAACTTTCCATCAACCATAAAACTGACAAAGTAAGTTCCCGAAGCTAAATTACTGAGGGGTATCGTTTTTGTCAATTCACCAATTTGATTTCTGTAAATCACACTTTCAAGCGGTTGTCCATTAGTGTTCAAAATCGTTAATGTTACATCACGTGCGATGTCATTCTTTAAGCGAATATTTAAGACATCACTGCTTGGATTTGGATAAAGAGTGGCTTCAAAACCTTCAAGAGGCACTTCTTTTGTGCCAACACCTTGCTCTTTCCAACGGGCTTCAAATTCTTGAAGATAAATATTGGCAACTGCAGCATCGTGAATAATGAGTGTATTTTCATCATTGAATCTCTCTGCCGTATTTGTCCAGTTGTGCGAACCTGTGATAACCATTGGATCAGAATTAAGACCCGCAGGTTTGGCATCTATCAAGGCATATTTATGGTGATAAATAATGGTAGAACCGCCCGCTTTGAACAATTTAATATTCACATTATTCCTTTGCAAATAATTGATTTGTGAAGAGGAAGTGCTTGTCGTATCTTGGTCAACAAGCCCACGCACATTTGCGCCACGTCTTGAAGCATTATTGACAGTAGTACCTAAATCAAAATAGGTAAAAATCAAGAGTGATAATTCAAGATCAACGTCAGCCGTATTGACCGCATTGATGATTGCTAAAGACGTTTCGTCAGTTGGTGAAAAATAGATTTCACACAATTTACCCGCCAATTTTACTTGTTTTGGTGTATTATCCGTCTTATCTGCGCCAAATTTGCCTAACGTAGTATTTGGATTAGCCGTTGAACTGCCCCACATTTCTTCAAATTCCATTCTGTAAACCATTGCCAACGATTTGTCTTGAATAAAAATCGCATTGTTGTAATCCGTATAAATTTGTCCTGTTGACCAGTTCATAGCACCCGACATCACCCACGAAGTATTGACACTATCGGCATCAATAATCATAAATTTATTGTGCATCAAGTCAGTAGTTGGCTTTTTGATGACTTTGAAACCGAAGCCTGTTGTATCCGCAAGAACACTATTAAACGAGTTTTTATCAGCTATGTATCTGATACGAACACCCTTCGCAGCCGCTAGTTTCAATGCCCCAACAATTGCCGTAGAACTATTATTATACATCGCTATATCAATCGAACTTTTGGCATTCGTGATATAAGAAACGAATTCAGATTCGCAGCGACCGCCTGTGACAGCTAAGGCTTTATTATTCAAACCGACCTTTACTGTGGTGTCAACAGCATGGTTGAAATAAACCCGCGTTTCGCCAGAAGAAAGAGAAGACGTAATGACAGAAAATATCCTAGAAGAATCGGTTTTGCCATTTGCCCTTGAAAAAACACGTACATAGAGCAGTTTTGAAGCCGTTTGATTGCTCACTGTGGCAGTATGGCTTTTTGTATTCGGCGTTCCCATAACCGTTGTGCCCAAATTTGTTGTCGTTCCAAACTGTATTTCAGAGCTGCCTTCGAAATTCGTTTGCCAATTGAGCGAGAAACCTGTGGCAGCCAAACCTTCAACTTTTACAGGAGAGGTAATGGCAATACTTTGATAGTCAATATCGGCAGAATCACGTGGTAAAAGTTGATAAGAAGCAGCAAATTGTGAGCAAATACCTGTTAAATTAACGGCAACAGAAGGAATTGTTTTCCCTACCAAAGCACCGCCCGTGGCTATACGCACTTGAATTTCCGTACCATCTACATTGAATTTGTAATTGGTATTGCCGACAAAAGTAGGCGTTCCAGCCCCTGTGAATTGACCATTAAACAGCTTGACAAGCTTGGATTCGTTCACTTCAGCCATGCCAGCAGGCGTTATACTGAGGGGGGTGACTAACACATTTGTCGTTCCGATAACGCTGAATGAGGACATCGGGTCAATCTCTAAAAGGTTGTTATAATCTTTAAGCGTACCTGTTACTTCTATAGAGTCACCGCGATTGGTGGTCGAGAAGGTAGGCACAGTGGCATTTGAATAGTAGGCACATAAAGCCCCTGTTCCATCTTGAAAATAGCGAATCGTCGTACCTAATTCTGTACTATTAATAACACGTCCGCGCACTGTGACAACCGTTCCAGCAGGTTTTGCTCTCGCCTCTGCTATGGTGATATATTGAGCTTGGGAGACATAAGTGAAACTCAAAAGAGTGACAAATAAGGTAATTATTTTTTTCATGTTAATGTTTTTATGAATTTTTCAAACCCAAAATTAGTTGAAATGATTGGTTTTAAGTCTATAAACCTTAGAAAGTTAGACAAACTTAATTTTAAAAATATACAGCTGAATTTATTTAATAAATAAAAAAATCACTTTACTTTGGACGCTGAAAAGAATTAAACAACTTTTTTTCAAATCGATTTTTTCTTTATTTCAAGACTTAAAAATACAGCGCACATGGCAAAGCGTGAAAAGCAACACCCTAATTTTGAATGTACTGAATATGATTATGGCAATCTGGATCACCGGCAATATGAGGGAAACATATTTGCTACCCTTAAATTTTCAGATGGCGTTGACATCATTGTTTTTTTTGATTTTAAAGATTTTTTAGATTATCATAAACGAAAAAAATCGCACCTTCACCGCACTGTGGAAAGTATCTATCACGACATGAGGGGTTGGGGTAGTCGCTATTTTGAATTGATAGAGTTGTTGCAAGAGGAGGAAGATGTTGATTTGTTTGAACTTTTTGTAGAATATGTTGAGGAAACAGAAGAAGAATTGGTTGATAAATACGAAGCAAGACGATATAGAATACAAGAACTGAATCGAATCAAGCCCCCAAAAGCGCATGATGAACTGAAAGTTAAGGAAATAACGGGAAAGAAACATACCCCAGCAACGTCTTTAGAAGAAGAAGAGGACGATGAGGACGAGGTTTCGCCTTATGACCGAGATAGAGCAAAATTCGAAGAAGTGCTCAAATTAGCTTCAAATGACATGTATGAAGCACTAAAATCCAGTTTTTTCCCGCAAATGGAGTATTTTCAACGCCGTTATCCAAGTAGGTGGAAAACACTGACTGAAAACTTAGAGATGTTTTTTCAAAACTTTGAAGACGAAATGCTTCATGAAATGCTGCCTCAACTCGACGAAGACGAATATAGAGAGTTTGACATTAAGTACAATTCACAAAAAGCGGACATGTCAGATGAAGAAGAACCGCCTACTGCACGATAATGGTGAATGGTGAATATTCACCATTAAAATATTCACCATTAAAATATTCACCATTAAAATATTCACCATTAAAATATGACCTACTTTTCAGAAATAAGTTTTCTTTTTAAAAAAGAAATGATGCTCGAATGGCGACAGAAATATGCGCTTGGCGGTATTTTATTGTATGTGACCTCAACGGTTTTTGTCGTTTTTTTATCTTTTGTCAAAGTTCTACCCGATATTTGGAATGCTTTGTTTTGGATAATTTCGCTGTTTGCTTCCGTCAATGCCGTAGCTAAAAGTTTTGTTCAAGAGAACACCGCACGACAATTGTATTATTATCAATTGGCAAATCCGACGGCGGTTATTTTGTCGAAAATATTTTACAATATATTTATGCTCTTGATAATCAACCTCTTAACCTTTGGTGTTTTGGGTTTGATGGTTGGGAACCCTGTTTTGGATACCCCTCAGTATTTACTCGCAATTTTGCTCGGTTCAGTCGGTTTTTCCATCACTTTTACCTTTATTTCGGCTATTGCGGGCAAGGCAAACAACTCGGCAACGTTGATGGCGATATTGAGTTTTCCTGTCGTTTTACCCATACTCATCACCCTTATTCGCTTGTCTAAAAACGCCATTACTGCCAAAGCCTCGACGTGGGCAAGCGATATTCAGACCCTCGGCGCAATTGATGCGATATTAATTGCTTTGTGTTTTATTCTCTTTCCTTACCTTTGGCGCGATTAAATAAGGGTGAATGATGAATGGTGAATGATGAATATCCTAAATAATTGATTACAAACGATTTATAATATTCTTCGCTTACCATTTATCATTCATAATTCAAGATTTATCATTAAAATAATTATGAAAAAGTACTGGTGGAAAGCTCTAAGCGTCATTTTGATTTTTTATACCCTTTTTTTGGGTCTCTACGCACCTCTAAAACCTGCTCTCGTTGATGAAAACCTAAGGGCTATTCAAACAGCACATGTTGGACAACCTTTAATCGTCAAATCAACTGGTTACAATACCTCTTTTACCAAAAGTAAAAATATCCACGCATGGTTGACTATTGTGGACAGTATCAGAGGTAAAGGTGGTTTGCCGCCTGTTTATCCCATAAAGGCTGAAAAAGTAACTGTTATTGACGATACACACCTCGATATTGCCTTTCAATTGCCCGCTACCCTACCCCTCAGTAAGGAATTGCAAGAAGCCAATTTGGTGCTCGATACCGATGAAGAAGGATTATTGCTGCGCAAAACAGTCGTTCAAATTGCACAGGACAGCATGAACGCTGAACTCGGCAGAACACTTTGGGCAGCCGATATGGACATTGAACCTCGTCCCAAGAACTTTGCATTTCCGAACCTCGAATTTACACGAGAAACAATTCGGAACACCTATTTTCACGTGCCTATGTGGTTTGTGATGTTCACTCTTTATGGTTTTGGACTGTTTTACAGCGTCAAATTCCTACGTTCAAAAGACTTAATGAACGACCTCCGCGCTGTAAGTTTTACACGTACAGGCACCATTTTCGGCATATTAGGACTCTTGACAGGTGGTACTTGGGCAAATTACGCTTGGGGTGAGCCTTTTCCGATTAACGAAATTAAGTTGTTAATGACTTATACCGCCTTGGCAATTTACCTTGCCTACTTCATTTTGCGTATGTCTTTTGATGATTTTGAGAGGCGAGCACGTATTTCGGCTGTTTACAGCATCTTTTCATTCGCATCACTTGTACCACTTTTATATGTTATTCCTAAATTAGCACAAAGCAGCAGTCATCCCGGAAACGGTGGTAATTCATCTATTGCAACTCAGGACATGGACAATACAATGCGTTTGGTGTTTTATCCCGCTATCATCGGTTGGGTGCTTTTGGGTATTTGGATAGCAACATTGGTTGTAAGAACGGAAATTGTGAAGGAAAAGGTTTTGAGTCGGTAAATTTACCCCCCTCAGTATTAAAATTAAAAGTGAAGAATTAAAAAATAAAAATAGCGATGCAAAAAATAGTCATAAAAAATTTCGGAGCCATTAAAGAGGCTGAAATTGATATTCCTAAAACGTTGGTACTCATTGGCGAACAAGGGAGTGGGAAGAGTACGATTGCTAAGTTGATTTATTTTTTTCAGGGATTGAGAGATGATTATTTTAATGAACTTTTGAATTCAGAAATGGGTGTTGATTTTCATTCATTGATAAAAGATAAATTCTATGATTTTTTTGGTACGGTTGAACAGCAATCTACTTTTGAATTAGTTTTCTATTTTGATAAAAATAAAATTATTAAAATTTTTCCAAATAGAGATAAAGATGTTAAAGCAGAATTTAGTGTAGAATTTTTCCCACAAAATACAATAGAGATATTGGAATCATCAATTGCAACAATAGTTACGATTGATGAAAAACTATTAGAGAAAATTACTATAAGCGAAAAAGTGCGATTAGAAAAAGAAAAGAATTTTATACTTAATAATTTTATTCTTCTTTTAAATAAAGCTTTCAATCTTTGGTTCAATGAAAGCCTTTTTATAGTTGCTGGTCGAAATGCTACTGTTCAATACAACGATTTATTTGAGAAATATCTATTCGCAGAAGTTCAAAATAAGCCTTTTGAATACCTAAGTGATAAACGTTTGCCTTTCAAAGAGGAGACCATGAACGAGTATTTAACCATGAAATTCATTGAACGTATTTCGCGTGTTAAAACGATTTTTGAAAGGAATGGTGGCACTTTTGCTTCGCTTTTAAAATCAGAAAACAAAAATGGCATATTTCAAAAAGCGGAAAACAAGATTTCAGAAATACTCAAAGGCAAATATTCATCTGATAAATTAGGAGAAAAAATTCATTTAGAAAACGGCAGTTTTGTCCGTTTATCGAATGCTTCATCGGGTCAACAAGAGTCTATTCGTATTTTACAAGATTTATTTTTAGTTATTTTACGAGATGAAAAGGTTTTACGAATTGTAGAAGAACCCGAAGCACATTTATTTCCCATCGCTCAAAAGCAAATGATAGAATTATTGGCTTTGATGGTTAATCAAAATGAGGATTCACGATTAATTATTACAACGCACAGTCCTTATATTCTTTCAACATTCAACAACTTGCTATTTGCAAGCCGTGTTGTTGAAAAAAATCCAGATGCAGAAAGTGACGTTTCAGAGGTTGTTGATATAGATTTTAGGTTAAAATCGGCTGATTTTGCGGCTTATACCTTGCGTTTTACTGAGGGGGGCTTTGTGAGTGAAAGTATAATGAGTGATAAAGGTGTTATCAAGCAGAATTATTTGGATACGGTTTCGGATATGTTGTC
Organism: Saprospiraceae bacterium; assembly: GCA_043721685.1. GTDB lineage: Bacteria > Bacteroidota > Bacteroidia > Chitinophagales > Saprospiraceae > JAAFJT01. The sequence continues at coordinate 23,323 of JAYSQG010000078.1, forward strand.
TTATGAATTTAATCATTTAATAAGGACGATTCACGCTAAAACTTTTGCCACAAAATGAGTTCATTAGACAAAATGAAACGACATTTAGACAAGAGTTTTAAAAGTCGAGCCATAAAACCAACAGCTTGTATCGAAACGTATAAAGATGCTATTTTTTACATTGAAGATGTTGAAAAAGACCGTTGTCGCGCTCGATTACAAGAGGAAGTCGCTGATTTTGATAAAGTGTTTTAAGTCAATAATCCAAACAAAAAAGACATTGCGCTTTTCGCTGTTGATGGCTGTTTTATAAAACACAAACCCGAACATTGTGATTTTATTTGTTTTGATGAAGCGACTTTCTGCTTCGGAGAAATGAAATTTGAGTCTGAAACAAGGAGTTATTTGCAAATTGATGAAAATAGAAATAAAGCAGTCAAGCAATTAAAAAGCACCATTCAGATTTTTATAGACGCACTCAAAAACGATTTTTTAGATTATGGTATTGAGGCTTATGTATGTACACCACCACATTATCCAAATAAAGGCACCGCACTTGATGCTTTTGTTTTAGAGCTTATTGAGGATTTGGGAGGTATTAATCTTTATGAAAAAAACGAAAAGACGTTTTTATGACCCCCTCAGTATAAACCTTATTTTTTTATCAAAAAGCAGTAAATTTTAAATAAAAAGAAAAATAAAAAAATGAAAAAAATATCAATCACAACTATTTGCAATCTTTTGATTTTTAATCTATTAAATGCACAATCAGCAACACCTGTCAACCCTAATCGTGGTATGGGCATGAACGTTGTCATTATGGTCATCGCCATTATATTTACAGGCATTGTTTTGTATTTAATCAACATTGATAGAAAAGTAAGCAAATTAGAAAAAGAAATCAAAAGTTAAATTGTTGTATTGTTGTATTGTTGTATTGTTGTATTGTTGTATTGTTGTATTGTTGTTTGACAATTGGGAGAAGCTATTTAACCAAATTTTATTCTTAATAAATATCTTTTAAATATTTTATTTTGAAATTAAATTCTTAAATAAATATCTATTTTCAGAATTAAATTTTGTTTAATAATAATTAAAAACAATACAACCAATATCAATACAACAATTTATTTCTAACCAAATTATTAAATTTAAAATCAGATTAAAAAATGAGCCACGCACCAAATTTATTTTTTGAGAGCGTCAATCAGAACTTCGCCAAAGCAGCCCCTTATACAGGTTTGTCTGTTGGCGTTCTTGACCAAATTAAAGCCTGTAACACGGTTTTACGTATTCGTTTCCCCGTTCGCATTGGCGAAGATGTAGAGGTTTTTGAAGCCTATCGCGCTCAACACAGCCATCACCGCATGCCTACAAAAGGTGGTATTCGTTACTCAATGGCAGTTGACCAAGAAGAAGTTATGGCACTCGCTGCCCTAATGACTTACAAATGTGCTCTTGTTGACGTACCATTCGGCGGTGCAAAAGGCGGTGTCAAAATCAATCCTAAAAACTATTCGGTTGCCCAATTAGAGCGCATCACACGCCGTTACACCTATGAATTGGTCAATCACAGTATGATTGGACCTGGCAAAGACGTTCCTGCACCTGATTACGGCACCAGTTCTCGCGAAATGGCATGGATTCTCGACACCTATTTGTCTATGAATCACGGCGAATTGGATGCGATTGCTTGTGTCACAGGCAAACCAGTTAATATGAACGGCATCAAAGGTCGTGATGAAGCGACTGGACGAGGTGTTTATTATGGCATCCGCGAGATGGTCAGCATCCCTGAAGACATGGTAAAATTGGGCTTGATAACAGGTATGAAAGACAAAAGAATCGTTGTTCAAGGTCTCGGCAACGTAGGCTTTCACACTGCGCGGATTTGCCAATTGGAAGGCGGTTCAAAAATCATCGGCATCGCTGAATATGAAGGTTCTATATATAATCCTGAAGGATTTGATATTGATGCTCTTGTCGCACACCGCAAAGAACATGGAACAATCATGACTTTCCCTGGCGCACAACCGCTTGCGACACGCATGGATGCTTTGGAATTAGAATGTGATATTTTAATTCCTGCAGCGCTTGAAAATCAAATTACGATGGACAATGTCGCTAATATCAAAGCGAAAATCATCGCAGAAGCAGCCAATGGTCCTGTTTCGGCTGAAGCCAGTACCTATTTATATGAAAAAGGGGTATGGGTTTTACCTGATATGTACATCAATGCGGGTGGTGTTACGGTTTCGTATTTTGAATGGTTGAAAAACTTATCTCATGTCCGGTTCGGACGTTTGACTAAGCGTTTTGAGCACAATGCATACGATAATATCGTCAATGCCATTCAAAAATACACCAACTCACCTGTCAGTGACCGTGATAGAGCGATGTTGACAAAAGGACCAGACGAAATTGACCTCGTCCGCTCAGGTCTTGAAGAAACGATGATTACTGCCTATCACAACATTCGCGACCAATGGCTCGCTGACCCACGCATCGAGGATTTGAGAACAGCGGCGTTTGTCGTTGCCATCAAAAAGGTGGGTAGCGATTACGCACAATTGGGCATTTTCCCATAGTCGTTACTCGTTAATGGTTATTCGTTATTCGTTACGACGGATAACGGATAACCTTAAACGAATAACGATTTACAAATAACAAATAACGAAAACGTATGAGCGGAAAAAGCGAATGGTTCGCCGATTGGTTTGATTCACCTTATTATCACATTCTTTATCAGAATCACAATGAGCAAAGTGCTAAGGATTTTATTGATAATTTATTTAAAAAACTGACCCCTCAGTATGCGACACTACATCCAACGAGTTATTATAAAATTCTGGATTTAGCCTGTGGTAAAGGACGACACAGCCGCTACATGGCTTCAAAAGGTTTTGATGTTACGGGTACAGATTTATCAGAAAACAGCATCCGATTTGCCCGTCAATTTGAATCTGACAACCTTAGTTTTTTTGAACACGATATGCGTAAGCCTTTCAGAATCAATTACTTCGATTATATTTTCAACATCTTTACGAGCTTTGGTTATTTCGATAAAGACGAAGACAATGTCACGGCTTTAAAATGTGTTCACGATGGTTTGAAGGACGATGGCACGTTTATACTCGATTATTTCAACTCGAATTGGGTGCGACATAAAATGAAACCGAGTTATACAGAAACTGCTGGTAACGTCTTTTTTAATATTGAAAAACACATCGAAAATGGACATATTTATAAGACCATTTCTTTTGATGTAGAAGAAAATTCAGTTAAAAAACATTACTATTTTCAAGAAAAAGTAAGGCTGTTTTCTTTGAACGATTTTGAAACAATATTTGAAAAAGCTGATTTTGAAATCGTTGAAAAATATGGTGATTATGAACTCAATTCTTTTGATGAACAAACATCTAATCGTTTGATTATCAAGGCAGTGAAAAAAAATTAGTTTTTAAAATGAACATCACTAAATTGATAATATTCCTATCACTTTTATCATGTAATCAACCTACTACGAATCAAAAAGTGATTGAAACAGAAAATAAAATTTCTGTTCCAGAACTTGAAATAACCAAAAGTTCCAAATTCAAAATTATACATGTATTCGTAGCACTTTGCGACAATGAACATCAAGGAATAGCCAATTACTTGTTGCCGATGCCTATGACGGTGAATTCATTAAACTTTGTACGACTGATTTTTTGAAAAGCTGTTCAGGGAGTTTCAAAAATTTCTTCCTTTTGGAAAAAGATTCAATTGCTTGCGGTGGAAAATCAGATTTATTAGGGTATATAGGGCATGATGGGCTTATGGAATTCCGTCTTAATGAAGATTTTACCCTTTTTTCACACATTTAACAGGTTATCTCTTTATTCAAAAACCGAAAGCCACTCAACTGCCATTGCCAAAGCGATAACCCACATCAAACCGTAAAAAGCCATCAGCAGGACTATTACTCACCTCTGGGCTACCCGAAAGTGTATATTTATTGATCAATCTTTTGCCAAGTCCGATGCCTAAATCAAAGACAAAATGTTGCCGATACAGCCATTTATAGCCTGTGGAAACGCCAACTGCAAAAAATTGACTGGGTTCTCCTTCCGTTTTACTTTTTCCGCCGCGCAAATAGAGTCCCATATAGAATTTGTCAATACCATTCTTTGGGTTAAAATAGTATTTATTGTTAAAACCATACAGTAGCCCTTTTGCTTGAAGCGTCGTGAACCCAAATCCCCCACCCTTTGTTCCAGTCATCCAACCTGTTCCTAAAAATGGTTCAATACCCAAATGCGAAGAAGCACCGATTTCTGCCGACAAATGAAAATTGGAATTTGAAAGAAAACCTAAAGGGTTGACTCTTAGCTCTACTTGGGCTTGGCTTGTCATAACAACGGCTATGATACAGCCCATCAATAATGTTATTTTTTTCAATTTATGATGATTTTAAAAAGTAAAAAGCAACCACAATGCTAAATCATCATAGTTGCTTTTTTTTAGTAAATTATTGTTCGATAAATAACCTACAAGATATTATAAACTAAATTGGGCAATATGCCGAGAAGTAATAAACCGCCACAAACGATGACCAATAATAACTTTTGTAAACTATCAGCCTCTACTACCCCCCCCTCAGTATCTTCATGAAAAAACATGGCGATGATGAGTTTGAAATAATAATAAACGCCGACCAATGACATCGCTATTGCAAACAAAACGATGGACAAATAGCCTTCTGAAATGGCGTTTATAAAAATATAATATTTAGCCATAAAACCTGCCAAAGGTGGAATCCCTGCCATAGATAAAAGTGCCATCGTCAGAGCTACTGCCAATATCGGGTTTGATTTTCCTAAGCCATTAAACGCTGAAATATTGATACTACCCTTTGCTTTTTCGACTAAATAAAGCACCATAAAAGCACCAATCGAACCTAAGCCATAGACAACAGTATAAAACAAAAGCGAATTGTCAGATTCACCACTCATGCAAAGAATCGCGATGAGCATATAACCTGCGTGAGAAATCGAAGAAAAAGCCAACATCCTTTTCGCATCGTGTTGCATGACCGCCACGATATTGCCAATCAATAATGTCAAAACAATCATCGCTGCAAATACATCTGTATAAATACTACTTTCGCCAGGGAAACAAGTGATAAACAAACGATATAAGGCAGCAACGGCAGCAGTTTTCGCTACTGTTGCCATAAATGCAGTAATCGGAGTCGGTGCACCTTGATAGACATCGGGTGTCCAAAAGTGGAACGGTGCAGCACCCATTTTGAAACCCATACCAATAATGAGCATGATGATACCTACGGATAAAACAGGCGTTTCAGTTACTTTTCCCAATGCCGCACGAATCTGTAAAAGGTCGAATGAACCCGTCACACCATAAACCAAAGCAATACCAAACAGTAGGAAACCGCTGGCGAATGCGCCCATCAAAAAGTATTTGAAAGCCGATTCTGTTGAAGCCAAATCCGACTTATTACTGCCTGCCAAAACGTATAGTGATACCGACAAAATCTCAATGCCTAAAAACAACATCACCATATTCGTGAAAGAAACCATGACCAATGCGCCTGTCAAAGCAAAAAATATGAGCGAATAACGGTCAGTAATCGCTTTCATTTTGCTGAAGTATTCTTCTGACATCACAAACCAAAGCAATGCAATGCCCGACATAGCAATGGTAAATGCCAAGGCATAATTGTCCATTTGCATCATATTGAAGACTCTTTGATTGAATCCCCAATCAAAAATGCTCCATGAAATCGTCATCGCAATACCAAACAACGCCAACGGAAAAACGAGTTTCCGAAGGTTAAACATATCAGCGAGCATCGTAAAAACGCCCGTAAGCGCAAGCGTCAATAATTCTTTCATAACTTATTCATCAAAAGAGGGACTAAAATGACCCCTCAGTATTTTTTGTAATTTTTTTCGTTGTCGTTTGGATTTTTCCAATTGCAAAGTAAAAATTGAACCCTGCAAAAAACCGATTATTTACAGCACCGTGTTCTAAATAAGTATAATTTTTAGGCATTGGATGCAAATGACTGGACTCTTTAACTTTAACCGTTAAGTCTCCTTTTTCGCGTAAAACACCAATATGTAAATCAATTCCAAAACGTTTATATATTTTGATATGAGTACCCAAAATAACGCCTGCACCATATTTCGTAAACGATGTATATTTGAAATCCACTTTTCCATAGTCGTCATAAACGTCAACTTTACCAATATTTTGCTGAAAAACAAGACCTATATACGGTGATTTCGTCCAAGCATCTTTTTTTAAATAATACCGCAATTGAGGTGTCACTATCTGCTTTTCTCGATATGCAGAATTATAATACCCTTTAGAAGAACTTACAGATAACTGCCCTGTTAATCGCCCTTTTATTTTAACTTCAACACCGAAATCAAATATTATAGATTCACGAACATTACTACCATCATCTGAAATTCCCGTGCCTTTGATCATTGCAATTTGGGCATCTGTATTTTGTAAAAACAAAAAACTCAATGCAAAAAGTAAAATTTGTTTTTTGGTTTTCATAAAATTTATTTAAGTTAATTATTTAATCAATCCGCCTTGAAAAACCGCAAAAAGTTGTTCAACCGCAGGCGCAACAATGTCTAAAAGTGGTTTTGGATAGACACCGAGAATAATAACCAAAGCCGAAACAGTAATCAATACAGTCGTTTCGTTTGTGTCTAAATCCGCGAACCCC
>JAYSQG010000079.1:0-2704 GCA_043721685.1 Saprospiraceae bacterium
GTGTAACTTTTAATAGGGTTCAAACAGTAAAATTCACTTCAACAGGACCAAAAGAGGTAAAATTAACAGTCTCTTCTTTCGGTTGCGTAAAAACGAAAATCATAACAGTCAACGTCGCCAGTTGTCAAGGTGCTTTCGGTGGTTTTGAGGGTTTCAACGCCAATCCAGTCAATCAAAAAGAAGTGATGTTGGATTGGGCGACTTCAAATGAGCAAGTTGAAAGCAAATATTTGATTGAAAAATCAAACGATGGCATCAACTTTACGACAATTGGCTCTGTGGCTTCACAAAACAAAAGCAATAACCTGTATCGTTTTGCAGACATGGAACCTAAAATGGGACGTAGTTTCTATCGTATCCATCAAGTGACCGTGGATAATGCTGACGTGAAAACAACAGCAGCGAAAAAGGTACTAATGGGTCAAAATGGACAAAACGTTTTAACGTATCCAAATCCAGCCCAAAGCTCTGTTTTTGTTGAAGTTTTAGATGCCGACAATGCCGAAGGTACTATCGAAGTCTATAACCACATCGGTATTCTAGTAAGAACACAGAAGTTTACAAGCGACCAAATGCGTTATCAGATTAATACGGACAACTTGCCAAGTGGTACGTATATTCTCAAAATTCGGCGCAGTGATGGCGATGTTAAATCTGTGAAAATCACTAAGTTATAAAAAAAGGATTTAGATTTAATATAATGAAATTATGAATTACGGCTGCAAGCATAAAAGTTTGCAGCCGTTTTTTATTTTTGACCATAAAATACTGAGGGGGTATTCCATCGTTTAGTAAACACATTTTTTAAAAAGTAAAATACCCATTTATGCACCTTTTTTACAAAATAGCTGTCCTTTTTTTACTCTGCCCTTTAACGACTTTGTTGTCGCAAAACACTTTTTCCTACTATGGAATAGTTGAAAATCCCGAAGGCGAGCCTTTAGCTTTTGTAGCCATTTTACCAAACAATGATGTGACAAAAGGCGTGCTTTCCGACATTGAAGGGCGTTTTTCTATTACTTCAAAAACACCTATTCAATCCCTAACTTTTCGCTGCATTGGTTCTGAAACCCTCCGCTTAGATGCCGATTTTTTGAAAAAAAACGCTTCAAACAGCCCCCTCAGTATAACCCTCAAAAATGCCGATAATTTGATCTCAGAAGTCACCATTTCGGCAGGTGAAAACCCTGCAAACCGCATCATTCGGCTTGTTATTGCCAACAGAAACAAGAATAATCCAGAAAAATTAGCTACTTTTCAATGTAAAACCTACAATAAAGTCGCTTTTGACTTTGTGCCAAATGACTCTGCTTTTGTTCAATATATGTCAAAAAGAGACACTTTAAAACAACGCAATCAAAATCTCCAATATAACTTTGAAAAAACATCTATACAAAATGCTGAACGGCAAGCCTTTTTAATGGAAACAGTCACCGAACGCCGTTTCCGTTTTCCAAACGACAATTTTGAACGGGTCATACTCAATCGGGTCAGTGGTTTCCCAAATGCGGGTATGGTTGCCTTGGCGAATATGATTCAACCTTTTTCTTTTTATGGCGATTTTTTACGTGTTTTGGATAAAAACTACGTCAATCCAGTCAGTATAGGCAGCCCCAATCAATATTTTTTCAACATCGAAGACACGCTGTATCAAGGCATTGACACCGTTTTTATCCTTTCTTTTCATCCCCTAAAAGGAAAGATTTTTGAAGGCTTGACAGGCGTTTTGCACATCAATTCACGTCAATGGGCAGTGCAGAACGTCCGTGCAAAACCCTCGACCCCCTCAGTATCGGCACTAAAAATTGAACAACAATACCGTTTTGATACGATTTCTGTGCAATGGTTTCCCGAACAGCTAAATTTTGAACTCGATTTCCCAAAATACCCTTTGCCGTATTTAGGCGCACGCATCGTTGGTCGCAGCTACATTTCAGATGTGTTCATCAATCCACCTTTGGAGCAAAAAGATTTTAACCTCGAAGCACCACTAATTATCGAACAAAATGCCTTTGGTCAAGCCGATAGCGTTTGGTTGCCCTTTCGCGCCGTTGCCCCCCTCAGTACCCGCGAGTTGCAAACCTATGATTGGATGGACAGCATCAGCCGTGAAAAACACTTTGACTTTTGGGCTAAAGTCCTCAATTCAGTGACTTCGGGCAAATTGCCCATCAAAAAGAGCGATATTAGCCTTGATTTGACACGATTGATAAAGACAAATAATTATGAAAATATCAGACTCGGTTTGGGTTTTACAAATGCACCTGCCGCCGCATTCAGCCGACCAAAGTTTTGGGAATCAAGCATTTATGCTGGTTATGGATTAAGAGATTCTGCTTGGAAATACGGTGGAAACATTAAATTACGCTTGTCACAAGGTTGGCAAACGTCCGTTCAATTGAGCTACATTCATGACATTCGAGAGCCTGGCGCATTGTCTGAATTAGACCCAACAGGCTTCGTTTCGCGCAGCCTTTACGCCAATCGTTTTGATACAAATGACGAATTAGCTGCCGCTTTTAGTAGCCGTTTCGGTAAGCGTATATTTTTGAAATTAAAAGGACAACAACAATTTTTACAACCCAATTACGCTTATAGTTTTGAAAAAAATAGGGGAGAGGTGGCGACCAATTTTCATTTCACAGAGTTTTCAGCTTACGTGAAATACGTTTTTAATGAGCAAAATCCTTCGTTTTTTGGTGAA
>JAYSQG010000080.1:0-6209 GCA_043721685.1 Saprospiraceae bacterium
ATGCCGATTACGGGTTTTTCACCCGCACCCGCTTCTACTTGCGGCATACCGAAACCTTCGAGCCGAGACGGGGCGGCGTAAATATCACAAGCCCCAATGAGGTAAGGCATAAAACCCCTTGAAATGGTATTGGTGGCATAAATGACGTTTTTTTCGATACCCAATTCCTTGGCGAGTTGCAAATCTTCGGCATTTTGGCGTTCTGTACGCGGTTGAGGCCAGACTTTGCAAATGTATTTCCATTTAGGCGTATCCTTATTCAATGTCGCCAACGCTTGCATCACTTCTCTTGCACCTTTCGACGCTGCATCGCCCCCCACAGTAAGAACCATTAATTCGTCAGGTAAAACACCGAGTTGTTCGCGGACAGCAAGTATTTTCGGGTCATCTTTTTTGAAAGGGACAAACGCATCTGTATTGCAGCCGACAGGTAGCACTTCGATATTATCACCTTTGATACCGTCGCGGACGTACATTTCTTTTACCCAATTTGATGTAACCAATATCAAAGGTAATTTATTCAAAACATCTTGATAATTAGCGATATAACCATTCGCAACCAACCACGGAACAGACTGCAAACCATGCTTTTGAGGATGCAAAACCAAATGCGGCGTATGTCCCCAATAACCAATGCCGACAACAATATCGGGTTTAAACCAGCGATAATACCATTCTTTTTCCTGCTCCGATTCGGAATGAACGGCATGAACATCAACGCCTAATTCAAGCAACCCTTTGTATAAAAGGTCACCTTGTGTCGCCAATCCGCCAGGCGACGGCGGATAGTCGTATAGTACTAAAACTTTCATCTAAAAATTTAAATTTATTTACCCCCCCTCAGTATAAAAGGTTGTATTTCAACACATAGATACATTGAACACATAGCTTTTTAATTAAAAATGAAGAATTAAAAAATAAAAAAGCTATGTGTTCAATGTATCTATGTGTTGAATAAAACATTTATTTCCCACCTTTTGCAAGCCATTGCTTTGCATTATCCCAATTTTGGAATTGCCAAAATGCCTCTTGTTTGGGCGTGGTTTGCGCTTCCCAACTGTCTCTTTGGAAACCATACGTTTCGGTCATCAATAAGTATTTCCAAAGCCAAACTTGTTCTGTCAATATGGTGTGAATCGGTGCATTTTCAATGGGTTTTGGAAAATACGCCTTGTTGCCATCTTCGTAAGCAAAAGTCCACAGTTCCGTTGCCGATATTTTGCCCCTATGCCAAAGATTAATCACTGCTTTACTCACTTCCTCGTGCCGAAGATGTCTTGTATATTCGCCATTTGGGTTATGCGTAATGATTAAATCGAAAGGCTTTTTTGGCAATAAATTCAATATTATTTGCTCAATATCGCTTTCTGCCAATGGCTTTTGTTCGGGTTCGTCATCAAGGTCGCCCATGATGCCTTCCGATTTAAGCGCTTTTAACGCCTTATAAAACTTAGGCGAACGTTCCGAATCGCTGCCTCGACAAAGGCTGACGATAAAACATTGCCATGTGGGGTTGCTCAGTATCGTTCCGCCCGCCCATAAAGTTTCATCGTCGGGATGTGCGACGATTATGGCGACTGATTTTGGGTTTTTAGCGTTCATTTCTGTATTTTTCAATCGTCAAACGTGCCATCAGATAACTCAAAGTAGATTCAGAACCTTGATTCAAGTTCACAGAATGTTCTTCCAAACCATCGTAACAGCCGCCTGTGCAGGGGTTGTAAATGATATGATGTAAGTGATTTTTGCCTAAAAACCAATTGAAAGCCGTCTCCATTTTACGTTCATAATCGGCTTCTTTGAAGACATCATAAAATTTGCTCAATGCCATGATGGTATAAGCCACGTCAATCGGTTGTTCGCCGTGTTCAGCCGCTTCCTGCCCTTTTTGCAACCATGTTTTATTGGAAATGACTTTGATGCGGCTTCCGTTGAATGTCAATGACAAAAGAAAATCGAAAGAAGATTTGGCGACGTTTTTATAAGCTAAATCACCTGTTTCCATATAGGCACACAGCATCGCTTCGGGTAAAATGCTGTTGCCGTAAGTCAAATAAGGCTCAAACCATTGCCATTCGGGTTCTGATTCGTGGCGATACATCTGAACCAAACGATTTGCCAGCGTTTTTATGAGAACGGTATTTGTCGTAGAACTTTTGACAAGATTGCAATAATACAAGCCTTTTATGACGAAAGCCATTGTGCGTGTAGAGTGCAGCGTTTCCAAATGAGGCAATGCTTTTTGTATGATTGCATCGGCTTGAATAATTAATTCTTGATGGAGTAAACCTTTCTTTGAAACTAAAAAGCCCAAAGCCCAAATTGCTCGCCCGTTAGCATCGGATAAATTTTCACTGTTTTGTGCTGTGAATTGGCGGTTTTTATCCACATAATTCAAGAAATTGCCTTTGGGTTGTTGGCAAAACTGAATATAATCCAGATACTTCTGTATATAAGGAAGGTCTGCGTTGTCACCCGTCAGTTCATAGTGCATACACATCGCCACTAAGGCGCGTGCATTGTCGTCTATCGTATAACCTGTTTCGATATCGGGTTGATTGATTTTGGAAAACTGAATGATGCCTACTTCCGTCGTCATTTTTTTGACATGATCCAGATTGAGGACAGGCACACGATATTCCAAAGGAATTTTGTTTTTGTGATTGTATATCCCCCCCATATCATTTGTCTTTCCCGCTACGTTTTGAAGCAGCAAAGCATGAGCAATAGCAGAGTTTTCCCAAGCAGTCGGCACGATATTATGCAAAGTACTTGCGCTAAAATCCATTCTCAAACACTCGTCGGACATCAAGCGATTAATCGCTTCTGTCAATTGTTGTACATTTTCAAAGTCGAAAAGAATACCCGTCTCCCCCCTCTCGATTGTATCGGGAGGTACCATCAGTATTTCCTTCGCATGAGGAATCGGTGTTGAAATAATCGGACAGCCACAGCTCATTGCGTAGGAAAACGTACCGCTTACGGCTTGATTGGGGTCTTTTGAGGTAAAAAGATAAATATCTGTCAATTGCAAATACTCCAATAAATCACTCAATGGCAAGTATTCATTGACAAATTTCACATGGTTTTGTAAGTGCAAATCTTCGACTTTTGCTTCCAACATATCTCGATATTTTTCGCCTTCCTCCTTTTTTACTGAGGGGTGTGTTTTGCCGAGAACGAGAAATAGTACATCAGGATTTTCTTTTATAACTTCGGGCAAAGCGTCCAACGTTGTTTCAATACTTTTCCCTGAACTCAATAATCCGAAAGTAGAAAGCACTTTTTTGCCCACCAATCCATATTTTTCTTTTAAAGAATCTTTATTCAAATGCGGCACTAAATGCGTGCCGTGTGGAATGACACTAATTTTTTCTGTTGCGACACCATAATCATCGCTCAATACCTGTGCAGCATTTTGTGTCATCACGATAATTGACGCAGCCGCAGTAGCGATATGCCGCACTTTTGCTTTAAAAAGGTCATCGGGGCGGGGCAAGACTGTATGAAAAACAATAACAGCAGGTTTGGTAAGCGAGTATAAAAATTGCAAAAAAGTATCTTCATCTGCATTATTAAACAAACCAAATTCATGCTGAATTAAGACCAATTTGATGCCTGGATTGTTGTTAATGGTTCGCGTCAACTCCACATATTTGTTCGAAGAATTTGTATCGAGAATGTATTTTACTTCATCAGGATACCCATGATTTGCTTTTCCCGATTCAAGCGCACAAACTTTAAGCGCAAATGAATTGCTGAATTTGTTGTTCAATGCCTTGAACAAATCTTGGGAATAGGTCGCAATGCCACATTCTCTCGGCGGATAAGAAGTTATCAATAAAATCTCGGGTAAGGCATTGAGTTGCGTAGGATATTGTTTTTTTGTATTGGTATAAACCCTATTCAAAATGATAGTTGGTGCTTCTGCTCCAATCGTTGAATATGCTTGTTTGTTCATTTTTTTTATTTGTATTAGTGAATGAAATGAATTTAAATCCCCCCCTCAGTATAAAATAAGTTGTTCGACTCAAACAAACAGGAAAATACTGATCAGTCTAAATGATTGATTTCCAACAAATCGAATAATTATGTCTCCTCACTTACTTAGCAGAGATTGGAATTAAGTCTGAAGGCTTCCTAAGACTGTGAGATTATTTATACAGCAACAATTCCGCTACAAGCTCCGAAAAACTCGTCGAAGCCGTCGCAATACGCTCATCAGCCGCACCATAATAAATATATAAAGTATCATCAGAAACGATTGCTCCTGAAGGGAAACACACATTATTTACCTCTCCTTCCAATTCCCAATCTTCTCCTGGCTCGAACAAAGGATAGGGAAGTCGAGCGATTTCTTTTAGCGGATTTTCTAAGTCCAATAAAGCCACGCAAGTACAATATACGTACCCCCTAATGCTGTCATGTACAGCGTGATAAATAATTAACCAACCATGTTCTGTTTCTATGGGGGGGCAACCGCCACCAATATAACTCACTTCATGGTCGAATTTAGGGGTAAGCGCGATATTGTCGCACCAATGAAGCAAATAATTATCCCAAAATTCTTTTGTCAAATCCTCCAGCTGATTGATAGCAGCGATTTGGATATCTGGTTTTACGCGATGTAAAAAATATAATTGATTGTTTATTTTTCTTGGAAAGAACATCACATTCTTATCCCACAACAATATTTTTTTATTTGGATTTGTCAAATGCAAGGTATTACGATCATTGTAACGGGCATATTTCTCATTCAACGGCGTTTTGCACCCTGCAAGATGTTTAAACTCATCGTAGGTTGTATGGGGTACGATTATGCCATACTTATTCCAATGTATTAAATCTGTTGAAGTTGCCAGAGCACCGAGCGCATTTATGCCATCATAAGCCGCATAAGTTAAATAATATGTGTCTTCAATTTTCACAATGCGCGGATCTTCAACCCCTTGCGATTCGTAATCAAACTGAGGATAAAGCACAGGGACATCGTAACGTTCTTCAATTGTTAAGGGGTCTTTCAGTTTGCAATAACCAATACTGGAGTAATTTCCTTTGCTGACGGCTCTGTAAAAAAGGTGAACATTGTCCCCTTCACGTATTGTTGCAGGATTTAAAACACCTTCATTTTCAAAACCGAGCGTCGTTTTACTCAATAAAACGCCTTCTTTTTTTACTTCTATCATCTGTTTATTTATTGCAAAAATGATTGAATTCAGCACGCAAGTTTTTGAGCACTTCTTGCTCTGTTATGTCTAATTCTAATGCCACCTCTTTTAAAGTCGTTTGCTCAAAATAGAACTTATTGATTAGCGGATAATGGGCGTTGAATGATTCATGGATATTTTGACCACGTGTTTCTAAATGTTTTATGGTTGATTTGAACGTATGTCTAAGCAGTACATAGTTTAGTGGCGTATGGTGCGGCACAAGTATCTCCTTCTTGTGTAATTCAATAAAAACTTCTTCTAAAATAATATCCGCCATTCTTACATCACCTGTCATCTTGAGTATGGTGCCATACATCATCGGTGAATACGTATCGTAGATGTGCGCCCAATCCAAGGTATTGTGTTGAACTGGCTTAACATTGAGGACGGTGCTTGACTGAAATTTGTTATGAATAAGCATTTGTCATTTGTTTAAGGATTGAAGTTTTGTTCCAAATCTGCGTTTTTAACAGTGCAAAGGTGAGCCTGTTGCTAAAAAGAAACGTTACATAATTTTTGGAATTAGTTACATTATTACCACTATAATGGCAAATAAAAACCTAACGGATAGAGTAAATACTCGAGGAAAAACAAGCCCCAGAAGAATAAATAGAAACTTTTGACTTTTTTATCGTCAGCCAATTGCAATAAATAGGCTTGCCATAGGAAAATAAGCAAAACAGCACTGTGGGGTATGATGTAATAAAGTGGAACAGGTAGTTGACCGACAATAGCGGTGACAATGATATAGAGATACGCGAATGAAACAACAATAACCCCCGCCATAAATGCGCGTTTTCTGCCACTTGTAATGGCTAATGTGCTGAAATGATAAAGTACATCGCCTTCGGTATCCGGAATGTCTTTGAACCAAGCTATACCCAGACTGAAAGCAGTAACAAAGACAACTAAAGGCATAATTGCGTACGAAAACGCCCATTCTCCCATCATTTCGTGTCGAAAATGCACATAAAATCCTATGTTTACCAATAAACCACG
>JAYSQG010000081.1:0-4723 GCA_043721685.1 Saprospiraceae bacterium
GTTTTTACTTATCGTTTGTGAAGGTATCTTATTGAGTATCATGGGTTTCTGCATCGGTATCGCTTTGAGTCATGGCGCGATGCAGGTGTTGGCAAAATACATGAGCGATGCCTACCGCTACTCATTCAGTGGTTGGATGTGGTTGACAGAAGAGTGGTATTTATTAATCGGTGCAGCCATTATTGGTTTTTTGGCGGCGGTTATTCCTGCGTGGAGTGCCTATCGGCAGGATATTTCAAGGACTTTATCAAAGTAGTTTTGAATATCGAATAAGGAACAGCGAAAATTGAATGTCGAAATGAGGCTACTTGATTTCGAAAATTCATCTTTCATCATTCATCATTACTTTCCTACCTTTGCCGCATGGAATTTATGATACAAGACATCGAAGCCTTAATATTCACGACGGAACATCCCATTACGCTTAAAGAAATTAAAAGTGTTTTGGATGCGACTTATGAAACGGACTTTGCAGAAACTGATATACTGAGGGGTGTCGAAGAACTGAAAAAACGCTACACTGACCCTCAATTTTCCTTCGAAATTGTTGAAATTTCAAACGGTTATCAGTTTTTGACAAAAGGGGCTTTCCATGCTCCTGTCGGTATTTTTTTGAAACAAACCACTAAGAAACGCCTCTCACAAGCGGCTTTAGAAACCTTGTCAATCGTCGCTTACAAACAGCCCGTTTCAAAAACAGAAATTGAACAGATACGCGGTGTCAGTTGCGATTATGCGATGCAGAAATTATTAGAAAAGGAATTGGTCGCCATTCTCGGCAGAAGTGATGCCCCAGGGCGACCACTCGTTTATGGCACAAGCGACAAGTTTATGGACTATTTTGGCATCAAAAGCCTACGTGACTTGCCAAAACCTAAGGATTTTAAAGAAGTTGAAAACCAAATTGGAGAAAACAGTGAAGCATGAACAACCCCCTCAGTATTTTGTTTATTGAAAAGTAAACCATAGACTGATATTCACCATTAAAATATTCACCATTAATAATATGGAAATTATAGATAAACCACTCGTCAACCGCGTCGCAGAAAGCGGCATAATCACTTTGAATCTCGAAGACTTTTTCCCGAAAGAAGAAGTCGCTGTTTTCGATATCAAAGACTACCTGTTCATGGAGCTTATTTTGAAAGAAAAAGACTTCCGCGAAGCCTGTAAAAACCATGATTGGGCGCAATACGAAGGAAAACACCTTGTTGTTGACTGTACTGCTGACGCCATTATCCCTGTTTGGGCGTATATGCTCGTGGCCGCACAAGCCGCACCTTTTGCGAAAGAGATTTTTCAAGGCGATAAGGACAATTTTTATAAAACATACTACGCTAAAAAACTCGCTGATTTCGATGCTTCACAGTACGATGGCAAACGGGTCGTCATAAAAGGCTGTTCCGACAAGCCTGTGCCGCCCGCCGCTTATGTCAATTTGACGCATAAACTCCAACCTTTTGCACAAAGTATTATGTATGGTGAGCCTTGTTCGACAGTGCCAATTTTCAAACGACCGCGTGTTTTGGTTAAATAAAAACAGACACTTTTTCAAGGGGTTTTCGTTCAATATCAGGAACTAACACATCATCCGCAGGGTAGCCGACGGGTAAAAGTAGGAAGGGGCGTTCGTTATCAGGTCTTTTCAAAAGGGTTTTCAAAAAATTCATGGGGCTGGGTGTATGTGTCAAAGTTACCAAACCCGCTTGATGAATGGCTGCAATCAAAAAGCCACAGGCAATGCCGACAGACTCTTGCACATAATAATGTTTCTCTTTTGCCGTACCTGTACTTTGCGCAAACACAACTATCAGCCACGGCGCAATCTCCAAAAAAGGCTTTTCCCAATCTGTTCCCAAAGGCGCAAGGTCTTTGAGCCATTGCTCAGACATCCGTCCGTTATAACTTTCAAATTCTTCTTTTTCTGCCGCCGCTCTAATTTGGCTTTTTACTGAGGGGTCACCAATGGCGCAAAAAGTCCACGGCTGTTTATGCGCTCCTGAAGGTGCTGTCGAAGCAGTCAATATCAGTTTTTCGATAACAGAACGCGGCACAGGTTTGTCTGAAAAATGTCGAACAGAACGACGTGCGTCCATGTTCTCATAAAAATCAGCCGCTTTCTTAGTAGTTTCTTCTTCTGAAAAAACAGGTATTTCGTAGGATATAAAAGGAAAAGACATATTGATTGATTTTTCGTTATTGGTTATTCGTTATTGGGGATTGGTTATTCGTCACAGGTCGCTACCAATAACGAATAACCAATCCCCAATAACGAATAACGAAATTCACCACGTCCGTTTTTTACCGAAATCCTGAACCCAATATTTACCATTTTTGGCGACCCCCATTTCATCAACTTTGTCGCTCATCAATTGAAGGCAGTGGCTGGTGCTTTTTATCCAACCTGCCATAACATCCGCGATGGAGAAGTAACCCCAAGCGATATTTTCCCCAATTTGCATCCATTTATAGCCTGCATCGTTGATTCTGTTGTCTATTTCAGAACCATCCGTACCGACATGGTCAAAATGATTATGAGCAGCCATATCAGCCGCATGGCGTATAGCAGACGCTTCCAATTTGCTATTCCAACTGACAGGAGCAACGGAGGGCATCGTTTTATTACCGCAACGACAACCTTTCGAACGCACCAAATTAACCGCAGTCAACATATCTAATCGAAAATTACCAGTTTCGGTAGGAAATACTGAGGGGGGCTTTTTTGAATTAGAAGCCAAACGTTGTGCCTTCGAGCAAGCTGCAAAAACGAGGCAAAAGGTTAGTAAAGTGACGATTTTCTTTTTCATTATTCCCAAACGTCATTTTTATAGGTTATAGTTTATAGGTTAAAATGAAAAGTGGTAAGTGAAAAGCCCCCTCAGTACTTTTCACTTACCACTTACCACTAATCAAGCGGTGTTGCAAAGGCTTGGCACCAATAACTCCCCTTTTGGGCTGCACCCATTTGTGTCACATCAGCACTCATCATTTGTTTGCAATGATTGGCTGATTCTTTCCAACCTTTAATGGCTGCGGCTACATCTTTGTATCTTCGACCTATATTCTCACCAACTTGTGCCCAATCATAGCCTGCCGCCTTGATACGGTCGTCTGGCAATGAGCCGTCAGTACCGACATGGCTAAAATGGTTGTTTTTATCCATATCAATTGCATGAATAACCGATGCTTTTTCCAATTTTGAACTCCAAACCAATGGTTTTACAGACGGCATCATCTCTCCGCCACAATTTACACCCGATTTACGCAGCTCATTCACCGCTGCAAGCATTTGGTTATTGAAGTTCGCTGGCAAAGAAGAAGATTGCGGTGTCAAACCCGGTCCTTTAGCGGTTACTTGAACAGGCGGTTTTTTAACGGTTGAAGCAGAAGTTGGTATTTTGTTATCTTTAGAAATAATCGGCACTGAAGACGCTTTAGGTGTCGTTTTCGGTGTTGCTTTTGGTGTTGGGATGCCTGCAATAGGCTTTTTGGAAGGTATAGGTGGTTTTGCAGGCAAAGGTGTTACAGCCGCAAGTGGTTTTGAAGGCAATGGCGTAGTCGTCTTGGTTGTTTTCTTAGTTTTTGGCGTTTCTACGACAGATTGGGTCGTTAAAGTGTCATTGATAGGGTCTTGCAGCGTATTCAATGCTGTTTCTTGTGCCGTTTTATCTTTTTTTGAGTCGAAAAGTTGACATGAGCTAACAAAAAGAAGTGTTAGGGCAAAAAAAGTGTACTTATTCATATTGTGCAGTTTTTTAATTTTTAATAAATAGTGAATGATAATAACTTCAAAAGTAAGAAAAAAATTATTTTTACGTCGTTTTTGTTTTCAAAAGAAACTTAACTTTATCAAATCAAACCATTAGAACCATGCTATCAATCTTCGTCGCAGTACTCGCTAAGCTTTTTTCAGTTGTCAACCCTGTCGGTGCGATTCCGATGTATCTCTCATTGACTGCCAGCTACGGAAAGGCTGAACGCAACAAAACGGCTTTGGCAACAACGCTTTATTTTGTCGGCATTTGTCTGGCATTCTTCTGGGCGGGTTCGTATATTCTCAATTTTTTTGGTTTGCAAATCAATTCCCTGCGCATCGCTGGTGGACTCATCATTTTGAGTTCGGGTTATGACTTGATGAACGACAAATTTGCTGAAAGCCGCGCAATGAACAGCGATGTGCAAGACGAAGCAATGACCAAAAGTGATATTTCTTTTTCGCCTTTGGCAATGCCTTTGTTGTCTGGTCCAGGCTCTATTTCATTACTCATTGGTTTCAATGCCGACTATAATATGTGGGAGGAACGGCTGATTGTATCTGGCGTCATATTGCTCAATGGCTTGATTGTTTATGCTATTTTACGGTCTGCGCCTTTGATGAATCGCTTTTTAGGTGTTTCGGGTTTGAAAGCCGGTTCGCGCATTATGGCCTTTATCACTATGTCAATTGGTGTTCAATTCATCATTGTGGGCGTTGTGGCTTTGGTTAAATTGCTGGGTTAACCCCCCTCAGTATTTTCTGATACCGAAATGTTATTGCCCGCTTTTTGATGTGTTTTTTGAATGTAAATCCCTAACCGAATAGCCATAAAAAGTGAAATCACCCCCAACCACCAAGGCATTTTGTCTGCATCCGTCATTTTATCCATCTCTGACGGTTTGATACCCATCGCATAAATGCCAATGACTTGCAGACCATTGTTGAGCAAATGCAGCACCATCGGTA
>JAYSQG010000082.1:0-6594 GCA_043721685.1 Saprospiraceae bacterium
TCCACAATATTCGTGTGGACAATCGAGCTTATTTATGAATTTTATGGATTATGTAGATGACCCTTGTATGTTAATGTTTACAGAAGGACAAATGCAACGTATGTTATTAACGATTGAAACATACAGAAAAGGTTTGCTCAATTCAGAAGTTACTTGTTCACAAGATTTGAATAAAGATATAGGTTTGACGGTTTTCCCTAATCCAACATCGGAGCAAATTAGATTAAATTGGAAAATAGGTAGCAATACTGAGGGGGGGTATTTGAAACTATTTAATGTGCAAGGGCAACAAGTCATACAACGGAATATCATTAATAAAACAGATGAATTAACCTTAAACGCGCTTACCATACCAAACGGTTTATATCTTTTGTTTATAGAAATATTGGGCAGAGGCATTTACATGCAAAAGGTTATGATAATAAAATAGTTTTATTGTACATATCAAACACTCGAATCTCCCCCTCAGTAAAGGCGTTGAACTGAAGCTTGAAAAAAAAATTGAATATTCGGTCATTTATACAAAGTGAGTAACCAGTAAATAATAAGTTAGTCACTTTGTATAAATCACCACGTTATTATTTACACGTTACTGAATGATAAACTATTTGAATTATTTCTTCATAAACAACGACAAATTCTTACGCCAATAACTTTCAACGGCTTTTTTAGTGCGGGCTAATTGTGCTTCATATTCTTCATTCTCTTTTAAACGAGTATCTGCATAAAGTTTAGGATCTACTGCCAAAGTATCAAATTTAACGTCATCATCCTTTCGGACAATGTTTTTTCTGATTTCTATTTTATTAGTTCCATTTCCATCGGGTTCATAATTTAAAAAATTTATTTCAGAAAATACGGTTTTAACCGTGTCATTCAATCGATACAACTCATAAATGCCACCCATTTTATTTTCTAAAAACTGATATTTAAGGTTTTGCTTTTTATCAAAATCCCATTGGTCGCCGCAAAAACGCCCATTGATATGCCTTGAAAAATCGTTTTTAGTTTTGTCAAAAAGACTGACGCTGTAATCCCATTTCCAATTGTCAAGGCGGTCTTTGAAACCATCTTTGTCCCAATCTTCAAAAGTAACCGAATAGTGATTGGCTTGTTTGATGTCGTCCAAAATGGTGCATTTACCGTCTTTAGTGGTAATTTTTAACCATTCTAACTCTTTTTGTTCATTGCTCAAACGCTCAAAAAGGGCGTTGTTTTGCTCAAATTTTTCTATCAATTTGCCCTTTTCTTGGCATCTGACATCTGGCTTGACAGCAATCAGAGAATCTTGTGTTGGAACGACAGCGTTAGCCGTTGTCGCATCAGTTTTAGGTGCGGGCGGTGTGCAGCTAAAAACGAAGAGCAGAATAGCGAAAATACATGCAGACTTCATTGATTATGGATTTTTATTTAGTAAAATGAAACACAATTTACAACGTTGTTTATAAATGCACCGTATGAATGATAGAGAATGTTGAATATAAATTTAACACCCCTCCGTATGAACCATTCATTTGGTCAATAACGTTAAAGGTCAACCTATTTAAAATGCGAAAGAATAGTGTTTTCAAAAGCGACCAAAATGGTAAATGAAGTCGTTTTCTTTGAAAAATTTCTATCTTAGTGCCACATTCTACCAATATCTGTTATACTATTAATAAAAAATAAAACATGAAAATTTTCCCAGCTATAACGGTTCTTAGCCTGTGTTTTTGGCTCAACAATGACCTTTTAGCTCAATGTAATACTTTGCCGAGCAGAGCCATTGATACTTTCTTTTGTGAAGGCAAAGGCGTGATTATCAATGGAAAAGCCTATACAAAAGCGGGTAATTACCGTGACACGATTCGCCGCAACTTACCTCTTTGCGACAGCGTGCTCATCATAACCGCCCGAACCCAAGCACCGACTTCTGAAACCCGAAATATTACACTATGTACGGGCGATACCTTAAAAATTAATGGTCGAATCATCACACAAGGGGGTACTTATCGCGATACGATTCCTGCGACAAATACAACATGTGAAGCCTATATCACTTTGAATGTGACGACAGCTGATTTAAGGGTCAGTTTTGGCGACGATGTAACGATTGAACGAGGTGACAGCATAAAATTGACCCCCTCAGTATCTTCGACAAAAAATGTAGTTTTGTCTTGGAGACCGTCCGCTTCGGTGCCGTGTAAGTCCTGTTTAAATCCCATCGTTTCACCCAAAACAACGACCGTTTATGAGCTTGAAGCACGTGATACCGTCAATGGCTGTATCCGATCAGATGATATTATCGTGAATGTCAAAACCTGTGTGGGCGTTTATATCCCCAATGCTTTTAGTCCCAATGATGATGGTAGAAACGACTATTTTACGGTCTATACAGCCCCTTGCATTAAACAAGTGCTCGTATTATCTGTTTATAATCGTTGGGGAGCCTTGATGTTTACACGCACTAATTTTGAACCCAACGATGATAAATTAGGCTGGGATGGTTTGGTCAACGGAAAGCCTGTACCCAATGATGTCTATGCTTTTTATGTTGAATTAGAACAAAAAGACGGCTCAATGCAGCGTTATCGAGGTGATATTAGTGTCACCCGATGAATATTTATTCAATAACTTAAAAATATCAAAATGAAAAAAGTGATTCTATTTCTAACAGTTGTTAGCCTATTTGCTTGTACTGAAGCACCTAAATCTACGGAAAATACAAATGTTCAAACGGATACGACTACCCGAAGTCTGCCTGAAACTGTTTCGACAGATTCATTGGTCATCGTTGTAGATTCCACAGGTGCTATCATGATGGGTAGTGAAGTGGTTAGTATGGCAAATTTAGAGACAAAACTTGTTGATTCTCTTCAAATTATCAAAAAAATGCATGGTAAACTGCCGGATACGGTTATTTGTAATACCAAAGGCGATGTGCTGATGGGTACACGTGGAGCGATTAAAGATGTTATTTTAGATGCAAAAGAAAAGGTTGAGAAACAATGATTTAAAGGAATGATGAATAATAAATGATGAATGATGAATATCGAAACCTTACGACTTTATTGCCTGTCTAAAAAAGCCGCTACGGAAGATACGCCTTTTGGACCTGATACGCTCGTGTTTCGGGTGATGGGTAAGATATATGGTTTGACAAGTCTTGACATCGTTGAGTGTCGCATTAACCTAAAATGCGACCCCGATTTTGCCATAGAATTACGTGATAAACATCCCGACCACATCATTCCTGGCTACCACATGAACAAAAAACATTGGAACACCGTTTATACAGAACGTGGTCTCGACGATAAAATCATCAAAGAATTGGTTGACCACAGTTATGACCTCATCGTGCAGTCGCTACCCAAAGCACTGCGACAGGAATTGGAACAGCTATGAAACTCTCCTTGCTATTACACGTTTTTTCAAGCAAATCTTTTACTTTTGCGGCTCAAAAGGAATGATAAATGATAAAAGATAAATGATGAATATTGCCATTGTACACTATTCATCATTTATCATTCATCGTTTATCATTCATAATTATAAAATTATGTCTATCGTTTCTATCATCCAAAATGCCGTAAAACAAGCGGTATCTGAACTTTATAATGTCGAAATCGCTGCAAATGAAGTGATTTGTAGCAGCACGCGCAAAGAATTTGAAGGCGACTATACCGTCACGGTTTTCAATTTTGCCAAAACAGCCCGCAAAGCACCGCCTGTTATTGGACAGGAATTGGGCGCGTATTTGACTGAAAAACTACCGACAATTGCTAAATTCAATGTCATTCAAGGCTTTTTAAATTTGTCTATTGCCACTGATTTTTGGACTAATTTCGTAGCAGAAACCGCTAAAAACGAACATTTTGGTCAATCTCCTTCAAAAGACACAAGGGTGATGATTGAATTTTCGTCGCCAAACACCAATAAACCTTTGCATTTGGGGCATATTCGGAACATCCTTTTGGGTTGGTCATGTTCAAAAATTTTGGAAGCAGCAGGTTATGATGTCGTGCGGACAAAAGTTGTGAACGATAGAGGTATTGCTATTTGTAAATCTATGTTGGCATGGCAACTTTTTGGCAACAATGCGACCCCCTCAGTATCAGAGGAAAAAGGAGACCATTTTGTTGGAAAATACTATGTTTTATTTGAAGGTAAATTCAAAACAGAATATGCCACTTGGCAGTTAACTGATACAGCGTCAAGTGTTTATGAATCAAAGAAAAAAGCAGACCAAACACGGGAAGAGTTTTTTAAAGATTTCAAAAACGAATATTTCAATAACTACTCCGACCTTGGCAAACAAGCCCGTGAAATGCTGTTACGTTGGGAAGCAGGCGATGCTGAAACAAGGGAACTTTGGAAGCAAATGAACGGTTGGGTGTATGAAGGTTTTAATGAAACATACAACAAATTAGGCGTTTATTTTGATAAAATTTACTACGAATCTGACCAATATGCGCTTGGACGCGACATTATTGAAGACGGTATTGGCAAAGGTGTTTTTTATCAAAAACCCGATTCATCGGTTTGGATTGACTTGACAGATGCGAAATTAGACCATAAATTGGTTTTACGTTCTGACGGCACTTCGGTTTATATTACACAAGATATTGCAATGGCAAGGCTGCGGGAAAACGATTTTCATGCCCGAAAAGTCGGTTATGTTGTCGCTGACGAACAGAATTATCACTTTCAAGTCTTGTTTGAAATCTTAAAAAAATTAGATGAACCATATGCCAATGGTTTGTTTCATTTGAGTTACGGCATGGTCGAATTGCCTTCTGGCAAAATGAAATCACGGGAAGGCACAGTGGTTGATGCCGATGATTTGATTGAAGAAGTGCTTTCAGAAGCCAAAAATGCGGCATCTGAAAGCAATTCGCTTGATAATTTTTCGTCAGAAGAACGGGCTGATATTATCCGTAAAATCGGTTTGGCGGCTTTGAAATACCACATCGTAAAGGTCAATCCAAAGAAAAAAATGGTCTTTGACCCTAAGGAATCCGTTGATTTACAAGGACATACAGGTCCATATATTCAATATGCGTATGTACGCTCAAAATCTGTTGAAGCAATGGCTGTCCATGCGGGCGTTGATTTTTCAATAACCGCTTTGCCAACGGAACTACATGAGACGGAAAAAAGTTTAGCTATTAGTCTCTACGATTTTCCACGCATTATTGAAGAAGCGGCAGCGCAATATGACCCCTCCCTATTGGCGAATTATCTGTACGATATTGCCAAAGGTTTCAGCAAGTTTTGGCACGATGTCCCTGTTTTGAAAGCCAATGATGTAGAAAAAGTGTTCCGTTTGAAATTGGCAAAAATCGTGGCGCATACTTTGAAGCAAGGCATGGATTTGTTGGGGATTGAAATGCCAGAACGAATGTAATTTTAGACACGAATTTCACAAATTACACGAATTTAGTTCCTTACAAGATGACAAAAAATTCGTGTAATTTGCGAAATTCGTGTCTAACAATAATTGAAAATGAAATTTGTAACTATTTCCGATACGCATAACAAGCACCCTCAGCACTTGCCCGAAGGCGATGTATTGATTCACGCAGGTGACGTAACAGGCAAAGGCACGGAAGCACAAGTTTATCACTTTTTAGATTGGTTTTCGGCGCAACCGCACCGTTATAAGGTATTCATTGCTGGTAATCACGATTTTTATTTTGAAAATACCAATCCTGAAACCATTGCCAAAATGATACCTGACAATGTGATATATTTGAATGACAGTGGCGTGGATATAGAAGGCATCAAAATTTGGGGTTCACCCATTCAGCCGTGGTTTTACGATTGGGCATTTAATCGCAAACGCGGTTCAGAGATATGTAAACATTGGGATTTAATTCCAAATGATACCGATGTTTTGATGACACATGGGCCTGTTTATATGCGTTTGGATAGAACCCAAAGCGGTTTTAATGCGGGTTGTATGGATTTATTGACCGCGATACGGCGTGTGCGTCCGCAGTTTCATATTTGTGGACATATTCATGAAGCATATGGCGAAATGACGGAAGGTGTGACAACGTATATTAATGCGTCGGTTTTGAATTTGCAATATGAATTGGTGAATGAGCCGATTGTTTTTGAGGTGGATAAGCGGTTGTAATAAAACACATTTAGGAAATTTTAAAAATTTCCTAAATGTTGGTAATCAATAGATTAACGATTTTGACCCCCTCAGTATTTTGAACATTTTAACCATATTTTGAGAAAAAATGCCCAATTTATACATCATAGCAGGCTGTAACGGTGCAGGAAAAACAACCGCATCAATGACCATTTTACCTGAAATATTGGATTGTCAGGAGTTTGTGAATGCCGATGAAATAGCAAGAGGATTGTCGCCTTTTCAGCCTGAAAAAGTGGCTTTTGAAGCGGGACGTATTATGTTGAATCGCATGAATCATCTTTTGGAAAAAGGAGAAGATTTTGCTTTTGAAACGACACTTTCTGCTCGCAGTTATGTGAATTTTATCAAAAGAGCAAGAGAAAAAGGCTATAAAGTGACTTTGGTTTTTGTTTGGCTTGAAAGTGTTGAGTTAGCAAAACAAAGGGTCGCTGAAAGAGTTAAAAAGGGTGG
>JAYSQG010000083.1:0-33919 GCA_043721685.1 Saprospiraceae bacterium
TCAAAAATGATTGTTCTTGAATGATTTAAATTGTTGGCACAAAGCTAAGACGGAGTGTTCATATTTTCTAACAATTTGAAAAAAAGCGCGAAACTTTAATATATTTAGCAATGTGTTATATTTTTTACTGAGGGGGTCTCATTTTATCAACAACTTATACAACATATCTGCCACCAACTGATTCCCCGCTTCATTCAGATGCACACGGTCACTTGTCAATATCCCAGACTCTTTGTTGTCCTTGTTTTTTTCCAAATTATATTTCAAAAATTCCTTTCTGAAATCCGCCACAGGGCAGTCGTATTTGGCAGCAATGTCGCGCATGATTTGCGCATAACGGTTGAGGTCGCCGTCTTGTTCATTTGAGAAATCGGTGCGTTCACCAATTGTTGAAGGTGTTGCCACGATGACTTTTACGCCTTGTGCTTGCAGTTTTTTGATGATGGCGACATAGAATTTCTCAAATTTATCGGGGTCTGTGCCTGTGCCAAAGGTGCGTTTGTGCCACACGTCATTGACTCCCACCCATATCACAACGACATCGGGCTTTTGTTCTAACACATCTTCTTCGAGTCGCAAATAGAGGTCATAGACCTTATTGCCACCGATACCTGCGCCAACAAGTTGATAGTTGTCCTTGATGCCGTTTTTGTCTAGCATCTGTTTCAGTTTGTCAATATAGCCGTCAGGTCTGATACCCGCTTGGGTAATGGAATCACCGAAGAAGATGATTCTCAACGGTTTAGGTGATTTTATGGCGGACATAAAGAGTACCGCAACGAAGAGCAATGCGAAGGAGTAAAGGTTTTTCATTTTGTTATTATTGATTAATGGTCATTACTTAGCTGACACGAATTGCACAAATTACACGAATGATTTTTAATACATTTTATGCTGTTTTCATTAAAGAAAAAGAAAAAACTTATCCTTTTATTCGTGTAATTTGTGCAATTCGTGTCCAACTATTGGTCTAAAACTAAATATCACAGATTTTAACACATTTTTCCAACGAGCCCAGTTTATCCGCATTTTTAGGGATAAACTCTTGGGCTGTGAAACCTTTAAAACCTGTATCAACGATGGCTTTCATGATGGCAGGATAATACAGTTCTTGCGAATCATCAATTTCGTTGCGCCCTGGAACACCGCCTGTGTGGTAGTGCTTGATGTATTCGTGACTGTCGCGGATATTGCGAATAACGTCTCCTTCCATGATTTGCATGTGGTAAATGTCGTACAATAACCCAAAATTCTCTGAACCGACGGCTTTAGTTAAGGCAACACCCCAATCGGTGTGGTCACATTGATAGTCTTTGTGATCTACTTTTGAGTTCAGAAGCTCCATAACGATATTGACATTGTGCTTTTCAGCCATTGCCATGATTTTTTTCAAACCCACAACACAGTTTGCCATGCCTTGTGCTTCGCTGATACCTGCGCGATTGCCAGAAAAGCAGATGAAGTTTTTCAAGCCTAAATTGGCAACTTTTGGGATGCGATCTAAGTAATATTCGACCAAATCCTTATGGTTTTCAAGGCGATTGAAGCCTTTTGGGATGCCATAACCTTTGAGATCGTGATGCACCATAGAGCAAGTCAAGCCGTATTTTTGAGCCGTTGGCACTTCTTCAAGTGTCAACAGGTCAATACCCTGCAAACCGATTTCTTTGCCACGTTTGCAAAGTTCATCGAGTGGAATAGTGCTGTAACACCACCGACAAGCGGAGTGATTGATTTTGCCAGAAATAGCTGGATCTAACGCAGCATTAGTGGCTTCGAGGCGATTCGAAAGGCTTTCAGAAACGAAAGCAGCAGCAGCGGTTGTTGTCATAGTTTTTAAAACAGTTCGACGATTCATATTTTTAGATTGATTATTGTTAAAAGACTTTGTTTTTAGATGAAAATACTGTTGATGAACGAAACCCCGATTCTTTCGGGAAGGGCTGCTTAGTATCAAATGTCAATGCCCCGTTCTTCAAGATAGTTATGGATGTTAAAAACGATACCGTCTATAATCTCAATATCATTGTGCCAATCCATGGTTAGCCAAGCTGTTTTAGGCGTTGCGACGATGACTTTACGGCTATTAGTGAGTATCCAAATGACTTTTTCAACGCCAAAATCAAGCATTTTTTGCGTTTTTGTATTCAAATAGTCAAAATCTGACATGCTTGCTGGGTCAATATCAATGTCTATTTCAAGAACGATTTTAGGCGAATAGTCTGCATACTTTTTGGTTATTTGATTGGCAGACAGCCGATTGAAAATAGCAATATCGTTTGAAATATTGTCTTTATATTTCAAATGAACACCTGGCTCACTAATTAGATAATCATAGATATTATCATCGAG
Source organism: Saprospiraceae bacterium (assembly GCA_043721685.1). Taxonomy (GTDB): domain Bacteria; phylum Bacteroidota; class Bacteroidia; order Chitinophagales; family Saprospiraceae; genus JAAFJT01. The sequence goes on from JAYSQG010000083.1 coordinate 2,353, forward strand.
TTGTCGAGCCAAAATTTTTGATAAATAAGTCGTAATGAGCGATTGATAGCTACTTGTTCCCATAATGTCTTCAATAGTTTTAAGTTTTTTCACAACGTCCATGTAGCCACGACGGTATAAAGGCTTTCCATCAAGGACTTCCCAAATAAGGGAATCTGGAATTTTTTGTACAGGTTTAGGACGTTTGGCAGTAGCTGATGTTTCCATATCTTTTATTTTTTGTCAAAATTAAACTTTTTTCACGGATTAACAAAAAAGAGACCCCCTCAATATCGAATTTACGGAGGGGGTCTTTTTGCATTGGTTATTGTTTATTGACTAATTATTATTGAGATACATCACGCAATTAATCAATAGTCATTCAACAATAATCAATTATTTCAAATTTCCTTTCTTTAATTCTGAAACAGCATAATCGGCTGCACGAGCCGTCATTGCCATATAGGTCAAAGACGGATTGACACACGCAGCAGAAGCCATAAATGCACCGTCAGTCACAAACACATTTTTACAATCGTGCATCTGATTCCATTTGTTCAAAACCGATGTTTTAGGGTCTAAACCCATACGAGCTGTACCCATTTCATGGATTGCCATGCCGGGCCAAGAGCCATTGTCATACGTACGGACGTTTTTCATACCCGCTGCTTCAAACATTTCTTTGGCATCGTTTGCCATGTCAATTCGCATTTTCTTCTCATTTTCCTTGAATTCTACATCAAAAATGAGTGTCGGTTGTCCCCAAATGTCTTTTTTATCGGGACTTAAACGGATATGATTTTCATGGTAAGGCAGACATTCGCCAAAAGCAGTCATATTCATACTCCAATTACCAGGCTCGGTTGCTAAGGCTTTCATTTCTGCGCCAAAACCTTCTTCTGCAACGACACGACTCCAACCACTACGGCTTGCGCCACCTTGATAGCCGAAACCACGCAAATAATCGCGTTTATCGTCGCCAACATTGCGATACCGGGGAATATAAATACCGTTTGGACGACGACCATAGAGGTATTTGTCTAAATAGCCTTCAACCTGACCACTTGCACCCGTTCTGAAATGGTGATCCATTACGTTATGCCCCAACTCACCACTACTATTGCCTAAACCATTAGGGAATTGCGATGAAATGGAGTTTAACAATATCCAACCCGAACTGATGGCAGAAGCACATACAAAAACGATTTTCGCATTGTACTCAATTTGCTCATTTGTTTCAGAATCTATAACCAAAACGCCTTTTGCCGTTCCTTTTTTAGCATCGTAAAGGATAGAGTTGACGATAGAATGAGGGCGAACTGTCAATTTTTTAGTCGCCATAGCAGCGGGTAAAGTTGAACTTTGAGTGCTGAAATAAGCACTAAACGGGCAACCACGGCTACACATATTGCGATAATTGCAAGCACCACGTCCATTGTGGTTTTGTGTCAAATTGGCAACACGACCCATTGTCATACGCCGATTTGGGAAAGCGGCTTCAATGCGTTTGCGGACATCTGCTTCAACAACATTCATGGGCATCATAGGCAGTAATTGCCCATTTGGATATGTCGGATAATTGTCCAAATTTTCACCTGAAATGCCTGCAAATTTTTCTGCATAATCATACCAAGGTGCAATATCGGCATAACGAATAGGCCAGTCCACGCCATGACCATCTTTCATATTGGCTTCAAAATCAATATCTGTCAAACGATAAGATTGACGACCCCACATGATGGATTTGCCACCAACAATATCTGGGCGGAACCAGTCGAAGCGTTTAACTTCTTCGTAAAGGGCTTTTTTATCTTCAAACCAATATTTTGCGTTTTGCTCAGACATCGGGTAATCGCGTTTTTGAAACGGATTGTCGAGTGCTTGTTGCACTGTGATTCTCCCGCGATGCTCGTATTCCCAAGGGTCTTTATTGGCTTCGGCATAACCTGTGATGTGGTCAAGCGGTTTGCCGCGTTCAAGCATCAAGACTTTTAAGCCTTTTTCTGTCAATTCTTTGGCAGCCCAACCACCGCTGACACCTGAACCGATGACAATGGCATCGTAAGTTCTTTTTTTAATTGCGTCTGTATTTAAATTCGCCATTATTATTGTTTAGATTTTTTAATGATTTCTAAACTTCAAAATTCCATGATTATACTGAGGGGGATACATCCATGGAATTTTGAAATGCTGAAATCGTGAATTTTATTTAGCCAGCGTAGAAACCCACGCATGAATTTTTGATAAATCACCTTTTGGTACCTGTGGAAGTGGTGCCATAGGTGCATAACCAGGCCAGTTTGTTGGAACCGGTTTAGCAACTAGAGCAGCAAACTGTTTAGCACTGTATTTCTTCTTTGCCACATCAACCCAAGCAGGTCCCACCATTTTTTTATCTGCTTTATGGCACGTATAACACGTGTTTTTTTGTAACAAGGCATTGATATCTGCTGGTATTGTTTGTGATTTTGCTGTCGTGAAGAGGGCTGCCAAAGCCACTGTAAATAAGACTTTTTTCATTTTTATAAAATTTTAATTTACGAATTGATTGAACGTGTGATTGAATACTAAGGACTTAGTAAAATGACTAAATCCGAGTTTGTTGTTTAAGTTGCCCAAGCTTTGTCTCCTTTTTTATAAGGATAATCGGGAATATACTTGCCCGGAACGGCTTCATAACGCAAGGCTTGTGTACAACCAATTTCGGATGTGAAATAGCCTGTTACCGTCAAGTCTTTCATCGCTGCGAAGAAAGGACGCTCACTCGGGAGTGTACTGCGATCCCACAATTGGGCTTCTTCTCTGAATTTAGCAGCTTCAGTTTTTGCTTTTTTCTCATACATTTTGAGAATCTCAGTACGCTCTTCGGTTGTTGCGTCCACGAAGGATTTACTGAATTTAGCTTTTGTATCTGCTTCAACAGCGTCCAATTCCTTCATAAAATAGTCGCTATAAGGTTGACGGTAACAGTCAGCCAGCATTTTTTTGATGAAATTAGGCACACCAGCCGCTTTTGCGCCAGGTGTATCTGTTGTAGGTACAATCATTTCTGCTATTTCTGCTATCAAAGCATCTTGTGCTGCCGTCAATCGAAAGTTTGGATTTTCAATCATCGGATGCGTCCATGCTTTCAGAACATCAGGCATCAAAAGCGAACCACCAAACATCACGGCGGCTTTTTTTATCGCGTCTCGTCTATTCATTTTTTATTGTTTAGTTATTTTTGTAATTTATCAAGCATTTTGCGCAAGTTCTTATAAGAAACTTTGATATCGTCCATCGGTGATTTTTTATAATCTTCCAATTCAACGATGATTTGACGGATGCCGCCTTTGCTTAGGTTTTTCAATATCGCTTCAAAATCCACGACACCTTCGCCAACAATCGCTGTTTCACGTTTGCCTTCTTCGGTCAAATCCTTGAAATGTGCCAATGCAAAACGTCTTGGATATTTTTGGAAAAGGTCGAGCGCGTTGCGTCCGCCGTAAACGACCCAACAAAGGTCAAGTTCTATTGCCACTTTTTCAGCATCGAGGTTTTCCATCATCATATCGAACATAGGCACACCTCCGAACTCTGTTTTGAACTCAAATTCGTGGTTGTGATAGCCAAATTGTAGGTTCGGATTTTGCGTTTTGCAATAATCCCCAGCCATATTCAACACCTCACAAAGACGTTTCACACCGTCCGCATTTTTACGGTCAGACTCAACTGTAAAAGGACTGATCAAATAACGTTGACTCATTGCAGAACTGCCTTCAACGACTTTTTTAAACTCATCCGTGAAGTCTTTTTTCGCTGAATCGTAGTGGCTTGTTGTCACCACATAATGCGAACTCGGCATTTTGAGTTCATACTCTTTCAACATTTTTTTAAATTCAGAAGGCGTTTTGTCAAATATTTTGCCCTTTTTCGGGTCAAAACCGTAGCCTTCGACGAATTCATAGCCAATCTTTGCAATGCCTTTCAACACATCTTCAAGGTAGCCATCTTTGATGTCGTCGCGAAGACTGTACAATTGAATACCAATAGGTTTGTCTGTTTTCAAAAAATCAGGCATATTACCAAAAGCGGCTGTTGCAGCGGCAAGTGTAGCTGATGATTTTAGAAATTTACGACGTGTGAATTGTGTCATGTTGAGTAATATTTTTATTTTATTTTAAGACGAATGATGCAATAACGTCTTTTTAGACGTAAAAATACTGAGGGGGGGTGTTAAAAAAGTCTTAAAACTCGTTTCCACAAATTAATTGTTTGATTAACGGTTTTCAAAATTTAATTTCGGTATCAGTTAATTTCGGTGTAAAATTATTTTTTAAAAATGAATTTTCATCAAAAAAAAGGGACTAATTGTAAAAAATACAATTTTTACACAAAATCCTTTGTGTTTCGGAAATGTGTCGTAATATTGCACTTTAATTGTCAATTTGACATTTAAAATTGTATTTTGTTTTTAGATTTTTTTGTACTTTAAAATTTCTCTAGACACCTAATAAAGCTAAATAAATTTGTAAAATGAAAAGAATAACGATTATTCTCCTTTGCAGCATCTGTACATTGGGTCAAGCCTTTAGTCAGAAACCTGTTGAGAAAACGGGTCTAAAAAAAATGCAAGGCAAAGTCCCTCAAATGACTAATAAAACGCCAGCAAAAGACATATCAACGACAACCCCTCAGTATAAAAATACCAGTTTATCTACGACCTACCGTGTCAATGATCTTTTGAAACGTATGACTTTGGAGGAAAAAGTCGCCCAAATACAATGCCATTGGGAAACCGCTGCGAAAGGTACAGTAACGAATGACAAAGGCGAAGTAGATTATACCAAATGGGCAAATTTCGCCCCAAACGGCTTAGGTCAGTTGGGACGACCCAATGAATTGCCAGGTTTTGGCAGCCGAAGCCCTTACGAAACAGCCGTTTATGCCAATCAAGTCCAAAAATATTTCGTGGAAAAAACACGGTTGGGCATTCCCGTCATGTTCCACGAAGAGTCTTTGCACGGCAATCAAGCGCAAGATGCAACGGTTTTTCCTTCTCATATTGCACTCGGTTCTACTTGGAATGAAGCTCTTTTGACAGAAATTTATACAGCTATTGCCGAAGAAGTCCGTTTACGTGGTGGTCATCAAGTCCTCGCACCTGTCGTTGACCTCGCCCGCGACCCACGTTGGGGACGCACAGAGGAATGTCTCGGCGAAGACCCTTACCACGTCAGCCGTATGTGTGTCGCCGAAATTAAGGCGTATCAAGGTGGTGCAAACGTGGATAAAATCCCTGCCCGTCACGTCATTTCTACGCTCAAACACTTCGGTATTCATGGCGCATCGGAAGGCGGTATCAACGTATCGCCTATTTTTATTGATGAAAGAACGGCGCGTGAAGTCTATTTTCAATCCTTTGAAGCAGGTGTTAAACAAGCGGGTGCGCTCGGTCTCATGCCTTGTTACAACGAGTGGTCAGGCGTTCCTGCCCATGCGAACAAGTGGCTTTTGACCGATTTACTAAGGGGGGAATGGGGGTTTAAAGGCGTTATTGTATCCGATTATAATGCCATTCAAGATTTGGTCGGTTTACACCATGTGGCTGCCAATGCCGAAAATGCAGCGATTCTATCGCTCAATGCAGGTGTTGATATCGAAACGCCCAATGCTTATGGTTTCAATAAAGTAGCAGAATTGGTCAAAAATGGCAAAATTTCACAAGGGATTCTCGACGCAGCCGTCATGCGCGTTTTAACAGCAAAATTCCAACTCGGTCTTTTTGAAAACCCTTATACCGACCCCGAAGAAGCAAAACGGGTCATCGGCAGCGATGCAAATCGCAAACTCGCTTACAAAGCGGCAACAGAGTCAATTGTTTTGTTAAAAAACGAAAACAATATCCTACCGTTAGAAAAAGGTAAATATAAACGCATCGCCATTGTCGGACCAAACGCTGACCGTTGCATTTTGGGCGGCTATGCCAATGAGCCCAAACAACGCATCACGCCTTTGCAAGCCTTAAAAAACAAGTTCGGCAACGACGTAGAACTCATTTATACTGAGGGGGTGCGTTTGACCGATGCAGGTGACTGGTTTTCAGATACAAAAGACGTAAAAGCCACGCCGCACGATGCCAATATTCCTCGCATGAAAGAAGCCATCGAAAAATGCCAAAATGCAGACATTATTCTTTATTTTGGTGGTTCAAACGAAGCCGTTTTTCGTGAAGGTTGGGCAAATGACCATTTGGGTGATTTGACGGATATTGACCTTTTTGGCGACCAAAACGAATTGATTTTAGCATTAAAAAAACTGAATAAACCGATGGTTGGTTTTGTTTTTTCAGGTCCGCCACTCGCTTGTAATGTATTGAATGACAATACACAAGCCCTCGTTCAGTGTTGGTATTTGGGCCAAGAAACGGGTGATGCCGTTGCTGATTTGATAGTCGGCAATATCGTTCCTTCTGGAAAATTGCCCATTACAATTCCCCGTTCAGTCGGTCATATTCCTGCGTATTACAGCTACAAACCGTCTGCCCGTCGGGGCTATGCTTTTGGCGACGCATCGGCTTTGTATCCTTTTGGACATGGCTTGTCTTACACCACTTTTGCTTACTCGGCCCCCTCCGTATCGAAGGCTCAAATTGGTAAAAATGAACCGTTTACGGTGTCTGTAACTGTCAAAAACACAGGTAGCAGGGAAGGGGCAGAAGTTGTGCAACTATACATTCACGACCTCGTTTCAAGCCTGACACGCCCTGTAAAAGAGCTAAAAGATTTCAGAAAAATCAATTTAAAAGCAGGTGAAAGCCAAACCGTTACCTTTACGATTACACCTGATAAATTGAGTTTTTATAATAGAGACATGAAAAAAATTGTAGAAGCAGGAGAGTTTGAGATTATGGTCGGCACGTCTTCGGCGGTGAATCAAGTGGTAAAAGTGAATGTAATTGAATAGAAAAGATAGTATGGTTTCATATAACACATAGTCACATGGGACACATAGTTTTTTTCTTTTGTCATCCTGTAAGGAACTAAAACTATGTGAATTATGTGACTATATGTTTCAAAAAATAAAAGTTTAATGAAATATTTACTCGGCTACGACATAGGCAGTTCATCTGTAAAAGTCAGTTTATTGGAAGCAGAAACGGGCAAAACCGTTGCTTCTGCCACTTCGCCATCGTCTGAAATGGCTATGTCTGCACCCAAATCAGGTTGGGCGGAGCAATCGCCTGATATGTGGTGGCAAGAGGTCAAAAACGCGACGAATATACTGATGGGGGCATTTTCTTTCGATAAAAAAGAAGTCGGTGCAATCGGCATTTCTTACCAAATGCACGGCTTGGTTTTGGTGGACAAAAACCAAAATGCGCTGCGTACCTCTATTATATGGTGTGATAGTCGTGCAGTGGAAATAGGGGAGAAGGCGTTCAAAGATTTAGGCGAAGCCTTTTGCTTAGAAAACTACCTCAATTCACCTGCCAATTTCACCGCTTCAAAACTGCGTTGGGTCATCGAAAACGAGCCTGAAGTTTGGGAAAAAACAGATAAAATGATGCTGCCGGGCGACTTTATTGCGATGAAGATGTCGGGCAATATTCGCACAACAGCAAGTGGTTTGTCAGAAGGTATTTTTTGGAATTTTAAAAAACGGGGTATTGCTCATTCGTTGCTCAAAAACTACGGTATTACTGAGGGGGCTATTCCTGAACAAGTCGAAACCTTTGGCAATCAAGGATTTATGTCAGAAAAAGCAGCCGCAGAATTGGGTTTACAAGCGGGAACACCTATCACTTACAGAGCAGGCGACCAACCGAATAATGCCTTTTCGCTCAATGTTTTGAACCCTGGCGAAATTGCTGCAACCGCAGGCACTTCGGGCGTAGTTTATGGCATTTCAGACAAAAATGATTATGATGAAAAAAGCCGTGTCAATACGTTTGCACATGTCAATGATACCGAAACGGCACGTAGAAACGGTGTTTTACTTTGCATCAACGGCACAGGTATTTTGAATTCATGGTTGCGCCGCATGACAGGCGGTTTGGATTATGCCGCTATGAACGCAGAAGCGGCGAAAATTGCCGCTTGTACTGAGGGGGTCACTTTTCTGCCTTTTGGCAACGGTGCAGAACGTGTCTTGGAAAATCGTCAATTGGGCGCACAACTTTTGGGCATCAATTTCAATCGGCATGGTGCGGGTCATTTGTTCCGTGCAGCGCAAGAAGGCATTGTTTTCTCCTTGAATTATGGTTTTGATATTATGAAAAAAGTAGGCGTTCAAGCCAAAACCGTTCGTGCAGGACAAGCCAATATGTTTTTAAGCCCCATTTTCCGTGAAGCGTTTGCGAATACAACAGGCGCAACGGTTGAATTATACAATACAGACGGTGCGACAGGTGCAGCCCGTGGTGCAGGAGTCGGCGTTGGCTTTTACAAAAATTTTGAAGAAGCATTTGTAGGTTTAGAAAAAGTAGAGACGATTGAACCAACAGCGGCTTTGCAAGCGGTTTATACTGAGGGGTATCAAAATTGGCTTTTGGCACTTGAAAAAGCAATGCGGTAAAACAATATGTTTTTGAAATATTTGAATACCGCAATAAAAATGTTTTATTTTGGGCTTTATTTTTCAAATTAGTTCAGTAAAACAAACAATATGATGGAAAATCAATCCATTCTACCCTTTGAGGGCAAAGAGATTCGGAAAGTATGGCATGATGAACAATGGTTCTTTGTGGTTAATGATGTCATTCAATTATTGACAGATACAGCAGATGTAAAAAGTTATTGGAAGAACCTGACACGCAAAGATGAGGAGTTGCGCAAAGGTAGGGGTAAAATTTACACCCCCCTTTCAGTTGATACCGAAGGCGGCAAACAGAAGATGAATTGTGCTAATACTGAGGGGGTGCTGCGTATTGTTATGTCAATATCTTCGCCAAAAGTAGAGCCTTTGAAATTGTGGTTAGCACAAATTGGAAAGGAACATATTGACGAAATTGAGAATCCTGAATTGGGCTTTGAACGCATTCGGCAAATATATAAAGCCAAAGGTTATCCAGATGATTGGATTGCTTTAAGGGGAAAAAGCATTGAAATTCGCAAGGAATTGACCGATGAATGGAAAAATAGAGGTGTTATTGAAAACAAAGAATATTCGATTTTAACAGCAGAAATTGCCAAAGCGACTTTTGGTTTAACGCCGTCTGAACATGGCAAAATAAAGGGTTTGGAACGCCAAAACCTGCGTGACCACATGACCAATTTGGAACTGATTTTTTCAGCTTTGGGCGAGGAATCAACCCGTATGATAGCCATCAAAGACGACGCACAAGGCTTTACAGAAAACCGTGAATCAGCGATTGACGGCGGCAATTTGGCAGGGAAATACCGCAAGGAATTAGAGGAAAGAACAGGGCAAAAAGTAGTTTCCACAGAGAATTTTTTGAACTTAAAAGAGAAAGAAGAGGCGAAGGAATTGCCTGAAAATACTGAGGGGGAGCAACACGATTGACGGGGTTATTTAAAATCATCCCGTCAATATCGCTTAATAATAAATTGATTACCAATACTTTAATAATAAAAATAAAACAATAATGGCAGCAACAGAATATTTTAAAGGTATTCCACAAATCAAATTTGAAGGGCGGGAAACGGACAATCCGTTGGCATTCAGATGGTATGATGAAAACCGCATCGTAGCGGGCAAAACAATGAAAGAGCATTTGCGCTTTGCGGTGTGTTATTGGCATACGTTCTGCGGCACAGGTGGCGATCCGTTTGGGGCTGGAACTAAGGATTTTCCTTGGAATCAACCAAAAGATGCGGACAGCCGCATGATAGCGAAAATGGATGCAGCGTTTGAGTTTTTCACCAAAATCAATGCGCCTTATTGGTGTTTTCACGATATTGATATGATTGAAGATTCGGAAAGTATCGCTGAATACGAAAGCCGTATGACGATGTTGACCGATATTGCGAAGCAAAAACAAGCAGAAACAGGCGTAAAGCTTTTGTGGGGAACAGCTAATTTGTTCAGTCACCCACGATATATGAATGGTGCAGCGACAAATCCTGATTTTGCAGTGGTCGCTCGTGCAGGTGTTCAAGTTAAAAGTGCGATTGATGCAACGATTGCATTGGGTGGCGAAGGCTATACTTTTTGGGGCGGTCGTGAAGGCTATATGTCGTTGTTGAATACAGATATGAAGCGTGAACTCGACCACATGGCGCAATTCCTAACAGTTTCAAGGGATTATGCCCGCGCACAGGGCTTTACGGGTAAGTTTTATATCGAGCCGAAGCCATGCGAACCGTCGAAACATCAATACGATTACGATTCGGCAACGGTGATTGGCTTTTTAAATACTTATGGTTTGGCAGACGATTTCCAACTCAATTTGGAGGTCAACCACGCAACTTTGGCAGGGCATACCTTCCAACACGAATTGCAAGTAGCGGTTGATAACAATATGTTGGGGTCAATGGATGCTAACCGTGGTGACTATCAAAATGGTTGGGACACAGACCAATTCCCAATCAATATTGGTGAATTGACAGAATCTATGTTGGTCATTTTAGAAGGCGGTGGCTTCAAAACGGGCGGTATCAATTTCGATGCAAAAACAAGGCGTAATTCTACGGATTTGGAAGATATTTTCATTGCACATATCGGTGGTATGGATGCATTTGCACGTTCATTGGTTGTTGCTGATGCCGTTTTGACGAAATCTCCTTACAAAAAAATACGTGCTGATCGTTATGCGTCTTATGATGCAGGTTCAGGTGAGGCTTTTGAAAAAGGCACTTTAAAGCTTGAAGATTTGCGTCAATTAGCCATAATCGGCGGTGAACCGACGCAACGCAGTGGTAAACAAGAGTGGTTGGAAAATATTATCAATGACTATATTTAAGCGAAAAATGTCATTGAAGGCTAAAAAGCAAAAATGGGCGATATGTAATATATCGCTCATTTTTGCTTTATGGACTTTAAAAATATCGTAATCATGGCGTTTTACAGAATTTTCAAGAAGTTATCGGAAACGTTTTCGTTGAATTATCGAGAAACTTCTATTGCTTAAAGTACTTTTGTTGCTTAAACAGTAATCAAATAAAATCTCAACAGTAATGAAAAAAATACTCAACCTATTCGTCGCTTTTGCTTTTTTGAGCACCACGCTTTCTGCACAATCTAAATCAGAAAAAGCCGTAGCTGCCGCCGTCGAAAACTTGCGGCAAGCGATGGTCAGTGGTGATAGAAACGCCCTCTCTAATATTGCCGCAGAAGACTTAAGTTATGGTCATTCAAGCGGTCTTCTCGAAGATAAAGCCAAATTTGTTGAAGCAATTGCAAGCGGAAAATCAAATTTCGTCAAAATTGACTTGACGGAACAGACCATTAAAGTGGTTCGCAAAACAGCAATTGTTAGGCACAACCTTTTTGCTGAAACGAATAACGCAGGGAGCACACCAGGGACGGTCAAATTAGCCATACTCACTATTTGGCAAAAACAGGGTGGCAATTGGAAATTGTTGGCACGTCAAGCTGTAAAAGTGCCATAGTTCTTTAAAAAAGATAATTTTTGACTATCAGATTGATAATATACTTGAATATGCGATGCGCTTAACATAGTACTTTGTGCCCTCAAATTTTAATTAAAAAAAACTAAAACGTATGAATTTATTTGATTTAACGGGCAAAACAGCCCTTGTAACAGGTTGCAAACGCGGCATCGGTATGGCAATGGCAATCGCCTTAGCAGAAGCAGGTGCGGATATCCTTGGCGTTTCGGCAAGTTTGGAACTCGACGGCAGCAACATCGAAAAAGCGGTCTTGGGCTTGGGTCGGAAATTTAAAGCTTATCAAGCTGATTTCGGAAACCGTGAAAGCCTTTATGCTTTTATCGAACAAGTGAAAAAAGAAAACCCTGTCATTGATATTTTGGTCAATAATGCAGGTACAATTCTCCGCAAACCTGCGGCTGAACACCCTGACGAATATTGGGATAATGTGATTGAAGTGAACCTCAATTCTCAATTCGTTTTGTCGCGTGAAATCGGCAAGGAGATGGTTGCAAGAGGTTCAGGAAAGGTCATTTTCACCGCTTCTTTGCTCACTTTTCAAGGCGGCATCACCGTTCCTGGTTATGCAGCATCGAAAGGAGCGATTGGTAGTTTGACTAAGGCTTTGGCGAATGAATGGGCTTCAAAAGGGGTCAATGTCAATGCCATTGCACCTGGTTATATCGCTACTGACAACACGTCCGCATTACGTGCTGATGAAGTCCGTAATGCAGCTATTTTGTCGCGGATTCCTGCGGCTCGTTGGGGCGAAACGGAGGACTTTAAAGGCGCAACCATCTTTTTAGCATCAAAAGCTTCGGACTATGTGCATGGCACTATTTTGACCGTTGATGGCGGCTGGATGGGACGTTAAATAATGGTGAATGGTGAATATTTTAATGGTGAATACGTGAGATTTACGAAATTTTTGAAATTTCGTAAATCTTATTCTGTTTTTCATAAATAATTAAAAACCAATTAATTAGGTTACACAAATAACGGGTGACCAATAAAAAATAACGAGTATGCAAACAAGATATGAAAGTAGCCCAAATGAAGTCAAAACAATGACAACAGGGCAGTTAAGAGAGAATTTCCTCATCGAAAACTGCATCGTTGCGGGTCAAATAACCTTCGTTTATTCGCACTATGACCGTATGATTATTGGCGGTGCAATGCCCACTACTGAGGGGTTGACATTGGGCAATTACGAACAATTGAAAGCAGATTATTTCCTTGAACGTCGTGAAATGGGCATCATCAATGTCGGTGGTGACGGTACGGTAACGGCTGATGGAAAAACCTATAACGTGAGCCGTTTGGATTGTGTTTATCTTGGAAAAGGTACGAAATCGGCTGTTTTTGCAAGCAATGACGCAGCGAATCCTGCGCAATTCTACATCCTTTCTGCGCCAGCACACCACGATTATCCAAATAAATATATGCCAAAAGAAGACGCTTCGCCTATGACAATTGGCAGCGCAGAAACGGCAAATCATCGGACAGTTTACAAATATATTCATGCTGATGGCATCAAAAGTTGCCAATTAGTGATGGGTTTGACAACGCTGCACACAGGCAGTGTTTGGAACACCATGCCGTCGCACGTACACGACCGTCGTATGGAGGCATATTTCTATTTTGATGTGCCGAACGACCAAGCCGTTGTTCATTTTATGGGTCAACCGCAAGAGACACGCCACATTTTTATGGCAAATCATCAAGCGGTTATTTCGCCGCCGTGGTCAATTCACTCGGGTTGTGGCACAACGAATTATGGTTTCATTTGGGGTATGGCGGGTGAAAATTTCAACTATACCGATATGGATGTGGTGCAAATTAATGCGTTGCAATAATAAAATAAAGGTCGATAAATAAAGGTCGGCGAGGTTTTAAACCTCGCCGACCTTGAATACTGTAATAAACAATTGAAAATGAATCTTTTAAATAAAAAATACGCTGTTGAAAATTTGAATATTGATGCAGCACAATTTGACTTGCCTGAACGTGTTTTACAGTTCGGAACAGGCGTTTTACTGAGGGGTCTCCCTGACTATTTGATTGACAAAGCCAACAAACAAGGCGTGTTCAACGGTCGTGTTGTGGTGGTTAAAACGACGAGTTCTGATTCATCGGATTTTGACAAACAAGATGGCGTTTATACACTCACTGAACCCGGTGTTATGGGCGGTGAAACGGTCAATCAATCAACTGTTTTGACAGCTATCAGTCGCGTAGTAAATGCAACCGACGAATGGGCGACGATTTTGGCTTGTGCTGAAAATCCTGATTTAGAGGTCATTATTTCTAACACAACAGAGGCAGGTGTGGTGTATGTCGAAGAAGATATTTTTGCGATGCCACCGAAGTCATTTCCAGCAAAATTGACCGCTTTTTTGCATAAAAGGTATGAAATTGTAGGCGGAAAAGGCGGTGGTTTGGTCATTGTTCCAACTGAATTATTGGTCAATAATGGCGATATACTGAGGGGTATGGTTGAGCGTCATGTTGAAAGACTGGGGCTTGAAAAAGGCTTTTCGGAGTGGTTGAAAACGGAATGCCCTTTTTGTAATTCGTTGGTTGACCGTATTGTCCCTGGTTCTACACCTAAGGCAGAAAAGGCAGAACTGGAAGGAAAATTGGGCTATACCGACAACTTGATGATAAATGCAGAGCCGTTTTTGTTGTGGGCGATTGAAGGTAATGATGTTGTTAAAGAAAAATTGTCGTTTTCACAAACCGACAATCGGGCAGTCATTACACCTGATATTACCCTTTTCCGTGAGCAAAAATTGCGCTTGCTGAATGGTGGACATACGATTTCGGTGCAGTTGGCACATCTCTCTGGTTTGCGGACGGTAGTTGAGATGATGAATGATGCCGAAATGGGCAAATTCGTTGAAAATGTGGTGTTAAATGAAATTTTGCCAACCCTTGATTTTGATGCAACAGACTTCGCCAATGCCGTTTTAGACCGTTTCAAAAATCCATTTATTGAGCATAAACTGTTGAGTATCACTGTACAATGTTCTGCAAAAATGAATATGCGTAATGGCGCAACGTTTGGACGTTATTTGAAAAAATTTGGCAAATTGCCAGAATTGATGTGCAAAGGTTTTGCCGCTTACTTGCTGTTTATGAGACCTATTAAAGAGGAAAATGGGCAGTATTTTGGACAAATTACTGAGGGGGGCGATTTTTACCTAATTCAAGACGACCACGCTGCATTCTTTAATAAAGTTTGGTCAAAAACAGATGAATTGGATTTGTCAAGCCTTTGTGATTTTGTAGAAGAAGTGATTTCAAATGACGCTATTTTTGACAAAACGCTTAGAGAAATACCCATTTTTGCGCCAAAAGTGGCTGATTTGATGTTTGAAATGACAAATGCCGCAGCAACACATTAATACAGTTTCGAGTACATATTGAGTCAATAAATCAAATCAATAATTCATATTATGTTAAATATTGCAAATCCGACAACATCTAATGGTGTTAAAAAACAAAGTTTTCTAAGTGAAAATTTCTTGTTACAGTCCGAAACGGCACGGCAGCTCTACCATGATTATGCAAAGCAAATGCCTATTATTGACTATCACAACCACTTACCGCCCAATGAAATTGTAGGCGACAGGCAGTTTGAGAATATCTCAAAAGCATGGCTTTACGGCGACCATTACAAATGGCGAGCGATGCGAACGTGCGGTGTCAATGAACGCTTTATTACAGGCGATGCAACGGATTTTGAGAAATTTGAAAAATGGGGCGCAACCGTACCCTACACGATGCGCAACCCTTTGTACCATTGGACACATTTGGAATTGCAACGATATTTTGATGAACACAGAGTGTTGAATGCGGACACAGCCACAGATATTTTTCACACAACAAGTGAGAAAATGAACACCCCTCAGTACAGTGTTCAAAATTTGATGCGTAAAATGAATGTTGAAGTCGCTTGTACGACTGACGACCCTGCGGACAGTTTGGAATATCATCAGCAATTTGACGGTACAAAAGCAGGTTTCAAAATGCTCCCCGCTTTTCGTCCTGATAAATATATTTTGATTGAAAACTCCAATTTTGCTCCATTCATTGCAAAATTGGGCGAAGTTGTCGGCTACGAACTCAATAGTTTTGAAGATTTACTGAGGGGTCTTCGCCAACGGGCTGACTTCTTTACGACACTCGGTTGCCAATTGTGCGACCATGGTTTGGAGCAATTGTATGCTGACGAATTTACTGATGCACAAGCCAATACGATTTATAAAAAAGCCTTAGCAAATGAAAAATTGACTGAAAATGAGGCATTATTATATAAATCTGCTATTTTACACCATCTTGGCGAAATGTATCATGCGTTGGGTTGGACGCAACAATTCCATTTGGGTGCATTGCGCAATGTCAATCGCCGTATGTTATCGCAATTGGGACCCGACACAGGTTGGGACTCGATTGGTGACTTCAAACAAGCCGTAGCTTTAGGTAAATATCTAGGTAGATTGGAGGACACTAATCAGTTAGCAAAAACCATTATTTACAACCTCAATCCTGCGGATAATGAGATTTTTGGAGCAATGATAGGCAATTTTAACGATGGGACGATTGCTGGAAAAGTGCAATGGGGCAGCGGTTGGTGGTTTTTAGACCAAAAGGACGGTATGACAAAACAGATAAATGCCTTGTCAAATATGGGTGTTTTGAGTCAATTTATTGGTATGTTGACCGATTCACGCTCATTTTTGTCATTTCCCCGACATGAATATTTCCGTCGTTTGTTGTGCAATATTTTTGGCGAAGACGTTGAAAATGGCGAATTGCCAAACGACATAGCTTGGTTGGGCAAGTTGGTACAGGATATTTGTTATTATAATGCGAAGAATTATTTCAATTTCTAATTATGAAAATCATTTGTCTCGGAGAAATTATGTTGCGTTTAAGCACACATAACCAAGAAAGAATACTTCAAACACGACAATTGGAGGTTCAATTTGGCGGTTCTGAGGCAAATGTAGCTGTTTCTCTGGCGCAATGGGGACCAAAGACATCCTTTATTACACGGGTTCCCGCAACGGAATTGGGCGAAGCGGCTCTGTCAGAAGTGCGGCGTTATAAGGTGGATACGAGCCTTTCTGTGATAGGGGGCGAACGATTAGGTTTGTATTTTTTGGAGCCTGGAACAGGTAATCGTCCGTCAAAAGTCATTTATGACCGCGCAAATTCGGGTATGGCAACGCTGGAACGGGGTATGATTGATTGGGATAAAGTGCTTAAAAATGCGACTTGGCTGCATTGGTCAGGCATCACACCTGCGATTTCACAGAAAGCAGCGGATGCGACTTTAGAAGCTATTGAAGCCGCACAAAGGCAGGGTTTGATGGTTTCTTGCGACTTAAATTATCGCCGCAATCTTTGGAAATATGGCAAACATCCTTCTGAAATTATGCCACAATTACTGAGGGGTAGCAATGTCCTTCTTGGTGATGGCGATGCTATCAGCACTTGTTTTGGCATTGAAGGTGATGATTATCAAGACATTATAAAGAAAACATTTTTAGATTTCCCAAAACTGAAATACATCGCTATGACGGCACGTCGGGCTTTTCATGCCACGCACAACGCCTACAAAGGTTTTCTGCATGATGGTGAAACGATGTATGAATCGAGGGAGTACGATATTCCAGACATCAATGACCGCATCGGTACAGGCGATGCTTTTATGGCGGGTTTGATATTTCAATTGGCTCAAAATGCCCCCCCTCAGTATGTGACGGATTTTGCAGCAGCAGCAGCAGCTTTGAAACATACGATTCAAGGCGATTTCAATTTAGTGAGTGTCGCAGAAATTGAATCATTAATAGAAGGCAATACTGGCGGCAGAGTCAGCCGATAAGTGATAAAGAAATAGCCCTGAAAGGGCGTGATGTGTTAGCAATGGGTAACGCCCATTGGATTTAATATGTATTTTCAATTTATTAAATAAAATCAATTAATTTAAAATGAGCAAAAGAGTAGTAACCCTTGGCGAGATTATGATGCGTCTATCTACGCCCGATTACAAACGATTTGAGCAGTCAAACAGTTTTGATGTCACTTATGGTGGTGGCGAGGCAAATGTTGCAGCCGCTATTTGCAACTATGGTGAGCAAGGTGTTTTCGTGACAAAAGTACCTAAAGATGCTTTAGGTCAATCAGCTATCAATCACTTACGTCGTTATGGCGTTGATACACAATTCATTGCACGTGGTGGCGACCGTATCGGCATTTATTTCTTGGAAACAGGTGCAGCGATGCGTGCGAGTAAAGTTATTTATGACCGTGCAGGTGCATCAATTGCAGATGTAGATGCGAGCGAATTTGATTGGGATGCGATTTTTGAAGGTGCGGACTGGTTTCACACAACTGGTATCACACCTGCATTGAGTGATAAAGCAGCCGCTTTGACTTTAGCCGCTTTGAAAGCTGCAAAAGCTAAAGGTATCACAACAAGTATTGACTTGAACTACCGCAAAAAATTGTGGAGCAAAGCAAAAGCTCAACAGGTTATGACGGAGCTTTGCATGTATGTGGATGTGTGTATCGGCAACGAAGAGGACGCTGAAACGACTTTGGGCTTTAAATCCGAAGGTACAGATATTGAAAAAGGCACATTGAATTTGGACGGTTACAAGAGCGTTTTCAAGCAAATGAAGGAGAAATTTGGCTTCAAATACATCGCTTCGACGTTGCGAGAAAGCCACAGTGCTTCGGACAATGGTTGGAGTGCTTTGGTGTATGACGGTAACGAATTTTATCATACAAAACATTACGAAGTACGCATTATTGACCGTGTGGGCAGTGGTGACAGCTTTGCAAGTGGCTTCATTTATGGCTTGGTGACAGGTAAATCAATGCCTGATGCCGCTGAATTTGGTGTTGCAGCCAGTGCTATGAAACACACCATTCCGGGTGACTTGAACCATGTAACGGTTGAGGAAGTGATGACTTTGGTAAAAGGTGATGGCAGCGGACGGGTACAACGCTAAGTTTTGAGTTTTAAGTTATGGGTTTTGAGTTAACATACTCAAAACCTGTAACTTAAAAACCAAAATACTGAGGGGGTGCTTTTTGCCTTCCTTTTTATAACCAATTTACGAATAACCGTTAACGAATAACGAACATGATAGTAGATACGATTGGTAACGCATCGAAATATTTCAGCGTACACCCTTTGTTTGAACAGGCTTTTGCTTACATCAACCAAACGGAATTGGCGAATGCAGAAGGACGGTTTGAAATTGATGGCGACAGTTTAAAAGCTATTTATGCAAACAAAGACGGTATGACGGCAGAGCAATCAACAGCTAAGTTTGAATGTCATAATCGTCATATTGATATTCAATTGTGTATCAATGGAGTAGAAACAATCGGTTGGAAACCACGTGAGAAATGTGTTTCTCCAAAAGGTGAATACAATCCAGAAAAAGACGTGCAGTTTTACAACGATGCACCTGATATGTTTTTTCAATTGACAGACGGACAATTTGCGATTTTCTTTCCAGAAGATGTCCACGCACCGATGATTGGCGAAGGTGCTATCAAAAAATTAGTGATTAAAGTAAAAATCTAACCCCTAAATCCCCAGAGGGGACTTTTTACACGTTACAAAGTCCCCTCTGGGGATTTAGGGAATAAAAATTAAAAAATTATGAGTAATATAAGTAAAGTAACAAATGCTATCCTTGAGCAAGGTGTTTTGCCCTTGTATTTCAATGCAGATGAAACGGTCAGTGTTGACATTTTGAGAGCGATTTATCGTGCGGGCATCAAAGCAGTTGAATACACAAATCGTGGTGAAGCGGCTTTGAAAAATTTTCATAAATTGGTCGAAGTACGGAATGCTGAAATGCCCGATATGCTTTTAGGCATCGGCACTATCAAAAATTTGGCGCAAGCAGAAAGTTATATGGCTGCGGGTGCGGATTTTTTGGTTAGTCCAGGTTTTGTATTAGAAGTGGCTGAATATGCAGTTGCCAATGGTATTCTTTACGGTCCTGGCTGTATGACTCCGTCGGAAATCATTGCAGCTGAAAATTCGGGCATCAAATTCATCAAATTGTTCCCTGGCGATATGCTCGGACCTAAATTTGTGAGTGGCATCAAAGCCATTTTCCCGAATTTGTCCTTTATGGTAACAGGTGGTGTTGACACGACTCGTGAAAGTATCAGTAGCTGGTTTACCGCAGGTGTAAAAGCAGTGGGTATGGGCAGCAATTTGGTGAGTAAAAAGCGCATGGACGAAAAAGATTATGCAGGTATTGAGGCGATTACAAAGGAAGTTTTGGCTTTGATTCAGTCAATAAAGTAATGGTGAATGGTGAATGGTGAATGGTGAACTTGGTCATTTTATTTGAAAATCACAGTAAAAATTATAATATACTGAGGGACCTAAAATAGTCTTTTATAAAATGGCAAAAAAGAAAAGTAAATCGAAAGCAACTTATGCTTGGGTATATTCGCCAACGGCAAATGAGGCTCAAAAATTGGCTATAACAAAAGACTTTGAGCCAATTGTTGAAGAACTAAAAAAGAATCTTCAACCATTGCCTGAACCACAACAGTTCAATCATTGTATTGATGTGTTCAGTAAATGGCATAAGAACTATTTTTACATAATGCAGAAATATAAGACCGGGGCAAATGCTATCGTTGATTATTTTGATGCAGGCATAGCTCGGTTAGAATATTATGGTGAAGGTAAATTTAATGTCGCTTACTTTCGACACACAGGACAATGGTTTACCATTATGGACAATGTTTCGACAGATGATGTTAAAAAAGCCATTTTAGAAGACTCATGGTTTCAAGTATTTTAACCCCCTCAGTAAAAAGATACATTTAGTAGAACACAATTTTTTGAATTTCGGAAAACACAACTAAACAATGAATGAACAAATCGGAAAGTATCGCTGGACAATCTGCGGCTTACTTTTTTTCGCTACCACTATCAACTACCTTGACAGAGCGGTTATTGGCTTGGTCAAAGAGTATTTGGACACTGAATTTCAGTGGACTAAAACAGATTATGCCAATATCACCGTTGCGTTTCAGCTCGCTTATGCTATTGGTATGATGGGCGCAGGGCGTTTGATTGACGCTTTGGGTACAAAGTTGGGTTACGCACTTTCCTTGTTTACTTGGAGTATAGCAGCTATGGGCCATGCCTTGGTCGGTAATACCACAGGCTTTATTGTCGCAAGAGCGGCTTTGGGTGTCAGCGAATCGGGTAACTTTCCAGCAGCTATCAAAACAACTGCCGAATGGTTTCCTAAAAAAGAACGCGCTTTGGCAACAGGGATTTTCAACTCTGGTACAAACGTCGGGGCGATTTTAGCGCCGCTGTCCGTGCCTTTTATTGCAGATAACTATGGATGGCGCATGACATTTGTTATAACGGGTGCTGTTGGCCTCATTTGGTTGTTTTTTTGGTATTTTATGTATGAAGTGCCTACAAAACATAAGAAATTATTTCAACCAGAATTCGATTATATCCACAGCGATAAAGATGAAGTGATTGCTGTTGATGCACCAACAGACAGAGTCAGTTGGGCTCGACTATTGGCATTCAAACAAACTTGGGCTTTCGCAATGGGCAAATTTTTGACCGATGGTGTTTGGTGGTTCTATTTGTTCTGGTTGCCCGATTATTTGCATGAGCAATATCAATTGACAAAAACGGATCTTTCGTTACCGATTGCGCTCGTTTATACCATTGCAACCGTCGGTAGTGTTTTCGGCGGCTGGTTACCCATGTATTTTATCAAACAAGGTTGGCCTGTTTTCAAAGCACGTAAAACGGCTATGCTTATCTATGCTTTCTGTGCTTTGCCCGTGGTCTTTGCACAAGTAACAGGAACGATGAGTATGTGGTATCCAATCCTTTTCATAGGTTTTGCTTGCGCAGCACATCAAGCGTGGAGTGCCAATATCTTTACAACTGTCAGCGATATGTTTCCCAAAAGAACTGTTGGGTCGGTCACAGGTATTGGTGGTTTCGCAGGAGGTATCGGTGGCATTATTGTTACCAAAATGGCGGGTTACTTGTTTGACTATTACAAAGGCTTAGGCAACATCGAAACAGGCTATTATATCATGTTCGTCATCTGCGGCAGCTTGTATTTAGTCGCTTGGCTTGTTATGGACATGTTAGTACCTAAAATGGAAAAAGTTGAAATTTAATTGTCCATTATTGATTGACTATTGCCCATTCGTTTAATAATTAGGCAATAATCAATCAACAATAGACATTAAAAAATATTTGGTTTTATTTGGTTAGGTTAAATCGCCGTATCTGTTGAGATGCGGCGATTTTTTTTATTCCATCATATCAGGATTTGGAATAAAATTCAAAAAAGCGTTAAAGTCTTTTTTATACTGTTCTGCGTCTAATTGATACAAAAACGCTCCTTTTTTAGAGTAACCTTTCTGTTTTTCCTTCAATTTGATCAACAAATTGGTCGAAAAGATTTTACGGCTAAAATTCCGCTTGTCAATCTTAACACCAAAAATGGCTTCATAAAGGTTTTGCAACTGCGGCAAAGTAAACTTTTCAGGCAGTAGTTCAAAGCCAATCGGATGAAATGCGGCTTTATATTTCAGCCGTTCTTTGGCACTTTCGACCATTTCGAGGTGGTCAAAAAGTAACTCAGGCAAGTCTCGCACAGGAAACCATGCGGCGTCGAAGTCATGATTGATTTTATCCTCATAATTCGGCACATTAATCAGCGCAAAATAGGCAATCGAGACCGTGCGCTCGACTGGGTCCCGCAAAGGGTCGCCAAAAGCCCCTAATTGTTCGAGATACACGTCATCAAGACCTGTAAGTTCATGGACAATGCGTTGCGCGGCTCCTTCAAGCGTCTCGTTTGGACTTAACCAACCACCCATAAGCGACCAAGTGTCATGTTCCGTTTCTATGCCGCGCTTGACAAGCAGCAGTTTTAAATCCGTACCATCGAAGCCAAAAATGATGGAGTCTAAGGCGATAAGGCACTTCGTTTGAAGGCGATACTGTTCTAAAAAGTTGATTTTCATTGACTAAAACCTATTAAATACTGAGGGGATGAAAATTGGATTTCGTTTTATTCACAAAAATAGCTTAAAATATTTGATACTAAATTTTTGTAAGACAAAATGTAAGTGTCATATTTACATTTTAAATTTCTAAAAACATTTTTTTATCAACTAACTCAACAACAGAACGAAATGCAATCATCAAGTCTCCACATGCTGGACTATGTCGTTTTTCTCTTTTATTTCATTATGGTCGCTGGTTACGGCTATTGGATTTACAACAAAAAAAAGAAAGCAGAAACAACTTCAGCTGACTACTTCCTCGCTGAAGGCTCACTAACTTGGTGGGCAATCGGTGCGTCGCTTATTGCCTCTAATATTTCTGCCGAGCAAATGATTGGTATGTCGGGCAATGGATTTATCCTCGGTTTGGCAATTTCAACCTATGAATGGATGGCAGCGGCAACGCTGATGATAGTCGCCATTTTCTTTATGCCGATTTATCTGAAAAATCATATTTTCACGATGCCGCAGTTTTTAAAGCAACGTTACAACGACCGAGTCGCCATGATTATGGCTGTTTTCTGGTTATTACTCTACGTTGTGGTCAATTTGACTTCTATTTTGTACCTCGGAGCGTTAGCTGTCAATACCATTTCAGGCATCAATTTTACGGTTTGTATGATTGGCTTATCCGTTTTTGCCGTCATTATCACCTTAGGCGGTATGAAAGTTATTGGCTATACCGACGTTATTCAAGTCTTCTTTTTGATCTTGGGCGGCTTGGCAACAACCTATTTGGCTATCAATATGGTATCTGAGAAGTTCGGTACAACAGGGGTATTCAATGGCTTAAGTCTTATGATGGAAAAAACACCTGGTCATTTTCACATGATTTTTGATAAATCAGATTCACATTTTATGTCTCTACCCGGCTTAACAGTCCTTATTGGTGGTATGTGGATTACGAATTTGAACTATTGGGGTTGCAATCAATACATCACACAACGTGCGCTTGGTGCAGATTTGCCGACCGCTCGGAACGGTATTTTGTTCGCTGCCTTCTTGAAGTTATTGATGCCGGTCATCGTCGTTCTCCCAGGTATTGCCGCTTATGTTTTGCACCAAAGCGGTGAATTTCAAACGGAAATGCTTGGAAAAGATGGTACTTTGTCGCAGGACAACGCCTACCCTGTCCTACTCAATTTGCTCTCACCTGGTCTCAAAGGCTTGGCATTTGCCGCTTTGACAGCAGCGATTGTGGCCTCTTTGGCAGGTAAAATCAACTCAATTTCGACCATTTTCACATTGGACATTTACAAGAACCACATCAAAAAAGATGCAACAGAACGTGAACTTGTTCGCATCGGTCGTTATGCCATTTGGGCTTCTATGATTATCGGTATCATCATCGCGCCGTTGATGGGCATTGACAAAAAAGGCGGTTTTGAGTTCATTCAAGAATATACAGGCTTTGTCTCTCCAGGTGTCTTTGCGATGTTCATTTTTGGCTTTTTCTGGAAAAGAACAACCTCAAATGCGGCTATGTTTGCCATTGTTGGCGGCTTTTTGCTGTCTATTCTCTTCAAATTCCTACCCGGTATGATGGATTTGTCTTTCCTCAACCCAATGGGTTTTGCGGTAGCCAATGCAGAAGGCGTTTTCGAAATTCCTTTCCTCGACCGCATGGGTTTTGTATTCATCATCATTGTCATCGCCATGATTGGTCTCACAATAGCGGATGCATCGTCAAAAGAAACGAACAAAGGTTTAGAAATTGACGCTTCGATGTTCAAAGTATCTAATGGTTTTGCTGTCGGTGCAATACTCGTACTCGGTATTTTATTAGCTCTTTATACGTCATTCTGGTAGTCTTAATAGACTATAAAAAGACAAACGCCTTTGTATTCAATGTGATACAAAGGCGTTTTCTTTTTAATTATGAAGAGGAACGAAACCTCGATTCTTCCGAGAAAGGGGTCCTAAATTCAAACATCTTCCAAAACTATCGTCTTCCAATTCACCCATTCTTTAAGCCCAACCTCCGACAATTCACGCCCATAACCCGATTTTTTAACACCACCAAACGGCAAACGGGAATCGGAACGAGCTATCGAATTGACAAAAACATTACCTACTTCCAAATCTCTTGCCATCCGATAAGCGCGTTCTAAGTCGCTCGTCCATATCGAAGCATCTAAACCGTAGCGATGATTATTGGCTAAAAAAATGGCTTCCGCTTCATTTTTTGCAGAGATAACAGCAGCAACAGGACCAAAAAGTTCTTCATCAAAGGCTTTCATACCCACTTTAACATCGGTCAAAAGGGTCGGCATAAAGAAACAGTTATCCGTTTCGTTGCCAAAAACGAGGTTTGCACCGTCTCGAATACTGCTATTCACTTGATTTTCTAATTTTTCAACCAAATCCAAACGTGCCAACGTACCCATTTGATTTCGTTCATCAAAAGGGTCGCCTTGACGCAGGTTTTGTATATTTTCTTGAAATTTTGCTAAAAACATATCTCTTACAGCATCAACAACAATAAAACGCTTGGCACAATTACAGGTTTGCCCTGCGTTGAGCATACGTGATTGTGTAGCGACTTGTGCGGCTTTTTCAATATCGGCATCTGCCAAAACAATAAAAGCATCAGAACCACCCAGTTCCAAAACCGTCTTTTTGATATGCTTACCAGCTAATGCCGCCACTTGTGAACCCGCATATTCACTACCGGTCAACGTCACACCTTGAACAATATCCGCCGAAATAAGCCTTTTTACTGAGGGGGTGTCTATGACAACCGATTGAAAAACACCTTCGGGAAATCCCGCCTCGAGAAACGCTTTTTCAATCGCTTCGGCACAGCCAAAAACATTGGGTGCATGTTTCAAAATCGTTACATTGCCTGCCATAATCGTCGGAGCGGCATAACGAAACACTTGCCAAAATGGAAAATTCCAAGGCATAATGGCTAAAATACAGCCGATTGGGTCGAAAGTAACCAAACTTTGGTGCGCTTCTGTCGCTATAATTTGGTCACGCAGCAACCCCTCAGTATGGTCAGCAAAATAGGTGGTATGCGTAGCTGACTTAGCGACTTCTGAACGGGATTCACTAATGATTTTACCCATTTCAGCCGTTATCAATCGAGCAAATAATTCATTATCACGTGTCAAAATATCGGCAAGGCGGTGCATCAATTCGGCTCTGTGACTAAACGTTGTTTTGCGCCAATGACGATATGCAGATGCAGAAGTGTCTAATTTTCTTTGTAATTGAGCATCTGTCAAACAGGCGTATTCACCCACAACAGACTGGTCGAATGGATTAACGCTCTGAAAAATTGTGGTGGTTTTGGTTAGGACATTTTTCATAATAATTTAGTTTTTGACGCAAAGATACTGCGGAACCAATGCTCGGTCATTGGGTATATGCGCGTTGGAAATAGTTGTATTTTACCCTGCAAATTTAAAATTTAATTTTAAATTTGCAGGGTAAAATCAATAAAAATGACAACACAATACATTACACGAACAGCAGAAAAAGACATCCTTCGACTGCTCAATTACTTCCCTGCTGTGGGCATTGTTGGACCAAGACAAGTTGGGAAAACATCATTGGCTCAACACATTGCAGCGCAATGGACACGTCCGACTCTGTATCTCGATCTTGAAAACCCACGTGACCTCAATAAATTAAACGACCCTTTACTTTTCCTTGAGCCTTTGCAAGAACAAACCGTCATTTTGGATGAAATTCAACGTGTTCCTAATTTATTTCCTATACTGAGGGGTCTGATAGACCAACATCGTGTACCCAATCGGTTTATTCTGTTAGGCTCCGCTTCACCTGATTTAATCCGCGACACCTCTGAATCACTGGCTGGGCGTATTGCGTATTATGAATTACAGCCCTTGTCATATAAGGAAACCGCTGGTTTTTCCAATTACCAAAACCTTTGGTTACGCGGCGGGTTTCCAGGAAGTCTCTTGGCAAATGACGAAAGGATTAGCTCGGAGTGGCGTGATAATTTCATTCAAACTTATCTTGAACGCGATTTACCACAACTCGGGCTGAATGCAAATCCACTATTGACTCGCCGCCTTTGGACAATGTTGGCACATTGGAACGGCAATTTACTCAATTTAGAATCTATTGGCAATTCATTGGGTGTAACATCACCTACGATTCGACGGTATATCGATTTTTTTGAAGCGTCCTATCTCATTCGACGGTTACAACCGTGGTTTACCAACATCTCAAAACGTCTTGTCAAAACACCTAAAATTTATATTCGAGATACGGGTATTTTACATACCCTCTTGGCTATCGGTAGTTTTGAACAATTACAAGGACATCCAGCTCTTGGGGCATCTTGGGAAGGTTTCATTATTCAAGAAATCGCAACCATGCTCCCACCAAGACACGAACTCTATTTTTACAGAACTCAAGATGGCACAGAGGCTGATTTGGTCATTGTTAAAGCAGGAATTCCTGATATATTGATTGAAATCAAACACAGTTCCGCTCCCCCTATTACCAAAAGCCTTAGAACGGCTGCCATTGACTTGAAAACTCGACGGAATGTTATTGTTTCGCCTGTTTTGGATAGCTATCCCCTACGTGATGGCTTTGAAGTCGTTAGTTATGCCGATTTAGAGAGCTTGTTTGAATGATACAAAAAAAGATCGTTTTGAGAAAATCAAATGAAATTTCTTTGTATCCTGTCAGTAAAAAGCGGTTTAGGAATCCCAAATTCCCTAAACCGCTTCTCATCCTTTTAATATAAAATCTATTGTCTAATAATTCGCATACCGGGTCCACCACCATTGCGTTTCATCATCTCTTCGCGTTTTTGTCTAAACTCTTCTTCTGTAATTTTATCACCTTTTGAAGGTACTTTGATGAAGGCATCATTGTGTTCAGTAAAAACACCTCTAAGTCTCTTGTTAGAAAAAGTCGTTACTGTACTGTCAGTGTCAGATACTTTTTTGAACTCAATTTTTTTAGCAAAATACAGCATTTCGCCTTTATTGATGTCCAATTCAAGTATCATACCGGGCAAAGAACCATAGTTTTGAGGACCCGCAGCCAAAGGTAAATCCATTGTAAACCAAGCGACAATTTCTTGTTTGCGCGCTGTATCGTTCAGCGTCGCTTGCGTGCACTCGTAACCCATCACTTTTTTAGTTTCAGTACCCAATTTCCAAGCAGGTTGCTTCATATCCGTCTCGATCAGGTATTTTTTATCCATCATATCGCGCTGTTCGATGCGTTTGTTGGTGGCATAGTTGCGATAAATTTCAACGTTTGGACGACGAAAACGCATCCGCACAGCACCGCCGTCGGAGCTCATTTCATCGTCTTCTTCCTCTTCAATGGCTTTGTAAATACACTCATCGCCCCGAAAAACGAGCTGCATATTGTTACTCCGAAATTCAGGAACACGCGCTTTCATTTCCTCGTTCTGAATGCGGCGATGCAAATTCATTTTTTCTTCAAACATAATGACCCCCTCAGTATTTTGCCCAAAAACAGACAATATGGAGCATAAAAAGCTACTTAAAATTAGGATTTTTTTCATTTTCTTTATTGAAATAATTTTGTTGAAAAATTAAATATTGAATGCCAATTGCATATCAGCGTGACAAAAATACAACGCCAATAGGTAAAAGAGGTTAAACTGCCTTGAAACAAAGTTAATAAAGGTTAAGATTCGTACATTTATTCTTTTTATGCCTTTAAATTTGCCGACAATGAAACGTTTTAATAGACATAGACTCATCGCGCTCATCGTCAGCAGCCTCGCACTACTCATCGTCTTTCAAGCCTTTTGGATAAAAAAAGTCTATGACGAGCAGTATCTGGTGCTAAAAAAAGACCTTGACCACACCTTTCGCTCAACCGTCATGGCGATGCAAGACTCTATGATTCAAAGCAATTTTGGCGATTTCCCAAAGTTACAAGGCGATTCTTTGCGTACCAACAGAACTGAAAGAGAAACGACATTTCCGTCGCCTTTCCCCCGTTCTGACAATTTTCAAACTTTTGAAATCCATGAAAACCAAGACAAAAACGCTCGAAATTCGGATATTTCAAAGCAAAACAAGATAAGTTTTACACAAAAAGACGGGGTCAAAATAACCGTGGCTTCTGATAGTTTAAGCGGTCGAGAGATAGCTCGTATTGTCTCAAGAGCTTATTTCAACAAGCCCACTTCGGATAGTCTATCCAAAAATCAGGTGATAAATTTCTTAGGTTATCGCACCGATTCGCTCCTGACGCGTGTCTATTTTAAGCAAGGCGACAGTATCCGATTATCTGTGCTAAAACAAAAAAGCAAAGAGCCCACGTCCCATTTGGCTTTTTCGGATTCAACTTTACGTCATCAAGCATACAGTAAAACCCATATTACCATCAACAAAAGGTTGAACACCAAAGACACTGCTATTTTCATAAACCTCAACCTCGACTCTTTACGCATTGAAGACATTGCTACGCATTATTGGTTGGCTTTGTTGAACCAAAAGATTGATATTCCTTTTCGCATTCGGCGTTTGCACCAAAGCCAAGTACCTTCTTTTTCGCCTTTCAATCGGGATACGCCTTCTGATAAAAAAGAAGATACTTTGCGGACAAACCCCGTTTTTGCAGGAATGCCTAAATTCAATGTTTATGTAGCACAATTCCCTGAATATCAATCTTTTCTGTTTCGAAAAACATTGCCACAAGTCTTTTTTTCGATGCTCTTATTGGGTATAACAACCTTAGCATTTGGGATGGTTTATCGCAGTTTGCGGCAACAAGAGCGTTTGACGGCTTTGAAAAATGACTTTATCAGCAACATTACGCACGAGTTAAAAACACCGATTGCAACAGTGAGCGTAGCGATTGAAGCCATGCAAAACTTCAACGCCTTGCAGAAACCTGAACTCACAAAAGAATATCTCGCTATTTCAAAAAACGAACTGTCTCGCCTTTCTATGCTCGTTGACAAAGTGCTGAAACTCTCCGTTTTTGAGCAAAAAGAACCTGAATTGCAGAAGGAATTGATTGATTTAGCCGCCCTCGTTGCACAAGTTTTGGACTCGATGCGGCTACAATTTGACAAAATAGGGGCAAAAATCACCTTCAATACTGAGGGGTCAGAAGATACCAGAGTCGAAGCTGACCGAACACATTTGACGAGCGTTATTTATAATTTACTCGATAATGCCTTGAAATACAATGGCAAAAACATAAATATTAATCTTCAAGAACAATTCAATACCCTGCAATTGAATATCGGAGACGACGGCTGCGGCATTGCCCCCGAATATCAAAGCAAAATATTTGATAAGTTTTTCCGCGTGCCAACGGGCGACATTCACAATGTCAAAGGTTATGGCTTAGGTTTGAGTTATGTAGCGAGCGTGCTGCGGCAACATGGCGGACGCATTGAGGTACAAAGTGTTTTAGAAAAAGGGAGTACATTTAGTGTTATATTACCGCGGAAATAAGTTTTGAGTTTTAGGTTTTGAGTTTGGGGTGTGCCCACTCAAAACCTAAAACTCAAAACTCAAAACCATTTTTTATGTCCAAAACAAAAGTCCTATACGTCGAAGACGAGCCTTTTCTGGGCAAAATCGTCAAAGAAAGCCTTGAAAGTCGCTCGTTTGAAGTCCTCATGATTTCAGATGGCGCAAAAGTGATTGAAGGTTTTCAAGCCTTTCAGCCCGATATTGCCGTGCTTGACATCATGTTGCCAAATGTGGACGGTTACGCCCTTGCCGAGTCTTTGCGGCGGCTCTCTCCTACCCTGCCCATCGTTTTTTTAACTGCCAAAACACAGACAGACGATGTCTTGCGTGGCTTTCAAGCAGGTGGCAATGACTATATTCGGAAGCCTTTTAGCATGGAGGAACTCATTGTGAGGATTCAAAACCTGTTGGCAATGACACGTAATTCCCCTGCCCACTTTGACCCTTTTAGCATCGGAAAATTTCAATTTACACCTCAAAAATATGAATTGCGGAATGGTGACACCGTGCGTAAACTCTCGCACCGTGAAATGGAATTGCTTAAAATCTTGTGCGAAAGCCGCAATTTCACCGTCGAACGCAAAGAAGTATTGATGAAAATATGGGGTGACGACTCGTTTTTCAACTCCCGAAACCTCGATGTCTATGTTACCAAACTACGTGATTATTTGAAAGACGACCCCTCAGTACAAATTATGACCGTGAAGGGTGTCGGGTACTTTTTTACGGTTGAGTAAGTGGTTTTGAGTTTCGGGTTTTGGGTTTTGTGATTTAATATAAATTCTTTATTTATGTTAAAAAATAAAAAACATGGTCGCAACAGCAATTTCAAATAAAGAGAAACAGATGACGAATGACGAATTTTTCAACTTCTGTCAACTACCTGAAATGCACGGCAAACGCATTGAACGTACTAAAAACGGGAAAATCATCATTATGGAATCAACAGGAAGCGAAACATCAAATTTTAATTCAGAAGTAAGCGGCGAAGTCCGTCATTGGAATAAGGAGACCCATAGCGGTCGTACATTTGATTCATCTGGCGGCTTTACTTTGCGGATTGCGGATTTGGAATGGGAATGATTGTTTTTCAATACAACAAAAGCCGATGCTTCACAAAGAAACATCGGCTTTTGCACTTTTCACTTATCGTTTTTCACTTTTCACTTTTATCGCTGTATCAAAACCCTTTCCGACACCACTTCTTCATTCACTTTCAGTTGCACGAAATACAAACCCGTTGTCCATGAACTACAATTGACGGTAAATGATTGACTCCCCTCAGTAACCTTGTAGGTACGGCTGATTTATCCAATTTGAAGACCCCCTTGTGCATTATAGATATTCAATGTGGCTTCACCGCCTTTTTCGACACCGATTTCAAGATTGATATTGTCTTGTGCCGGGTTTGGATAGATGCGGTAACTCATCGGTGACAACAGCAAAGGGGTCGTTAGTTTT
>JAYSQG010000084.1:0-12206 GCA_043721685.1 Saprospiraceae bacterium
CTCGCCGTTTCAGGTGGTGATATATTAAAAGCCAACTATAATAATGGTGTTTGGAATATGGAATCCCTTACTTATGGTGCAACAGCCACCAGCGCATCCTCACCCTTTGAATCAGAATTTTTCAAAGGCGAAGTTTATGCCGTCCACGCCGAAACAGCTCAAGGTGGTTTAGCACTCATTGTTTCAAAAGGCGAAGTTGTGACCTCTGCATTAGACCCCTTAGCTTACTTTACAGGTGGTACTATCAAATTGTCGATGACAACGGGTAACAAAGTAGCCTCTTCAGCCTATCAGATATTTGTCGGTGGCAGTGCTAAATCAACAGGTATTGGCGATTTAATAACGCTTTGCCAAGCCCAACCCATCCAAATTGGCAACTACGTTTGGCGAGATTCAAATAGAGATGGTGTTCAAGACCCTTGTGAGTCCCCCCTCAGTAATATCACCGTTTCTTTGTGGAAAAGCGGCACTCAAATAGCAACGACGACGACTAACGCCAACGGAGAATACTATTTTTCAGATAAAAATGTCGCAGGCATCACATGGACAGGTGCGGGAGCAGATACAACGATTAGGTCCAATACGGCTTACGAGATTCGCATCAATAATAAGAATCAAACCATTTTGGATACCATGCGCTTAACCATTGCCAACGTGACAACGAACAATGGCAATGACCTCAACGATTCAGATGCATCCATCGTTGGCAATTATTCTGTCATCAGTTTGACAACAGGAGAGGCGGGCTCGACGAATCATACCAACGATTTCGGTTTCTATCCCTGTTTTGTCCCCTTACTCTTGGACACAAGTTTAGTCTCTTGTGGGACTCAAAACATTAATTTGACCACTTTAGTCAGAGATATTTCGGCTAAAACCAAAGACTCGGTCGCTCAAAGGTATTTCAGATACTACAATAGCAATTGGACAAACGTCACCGACTCGACCGCTGTGCCGATTAGCGCAAATGATAGTTTTTATATCATTAAAGATGTGTTCAATTGTTATAACAGCGACACAATGAAAGTCGTTATAACTATTCAACCCGCACCAACAGCCCCCTCAGTATCGTCTCCTCAAACGAACACCTGTCCAACGACGACGGTCAATCTAACGGCACTTTCATCCGTTTTGACGCCTTCCATATCCGGTGGTGTATTTGAATGGCGGGTATCGAGCAGTTCCAGTTCAGCTTTAGTGAGTACACCCACAGCTGTTTCAAATGGCACGTACTATGTTTTCGAGAAATCGCCAGTAGGTTGTTTTTCTCCTGGCACAGCCGTACAAGTCCAAACTCAGGTCTGTTGCCCAACACTAGAATGTATTCCGATATTTATAACCCGCTCAACTGCCTCAAATTAACTGTTTGACCAGTTGCTAAAAAACTGTTTTTTTAAACAACGCCTAAAAATCGTTGACCAATACTGTTGAAATCCATCTATTACTCATAATTTTTATTAATTCTTTGTCAATGAATAAGGCTCATAAAATTCTGATTCTCTTTCTTTTCGCTTGCAGCGTCATGACCTCCGTCACAGCTCAAGTGGGTACTATTGCAACCACATCAACGAGTTGTAAACTCACAATCGCTTCTTGTGCTGGAGACACATTAACATTGACTCCCCAAGACCAAACGACTTATAGGAATTATAAGTGGTACTATGGTTCTGTTGCGCCCGCCAACGAAATTACTGTGGGCAATGCAGCAACAAACAACGTAGATGCGACCAATTTCGCGTCTAATTTTCCGACAATCAAAGTCATCGACAATGGCGGCACTTATATTCTCTCTGCCGAATACGCATCACCTTCTGGCTGTGCGACTAAAAATGATACTTTTGAATTGAACTTTACGCCAAGACCCGTTGCCAATAACGCCATTTTGGCGCAATGCGAAAAAGTAGGTGGAACCGGAATGGCAGACTTCAACCTATCTGACGCAGATGCCACCATTACGGGTGGTGCTTTAGGCGTTGTCGTCACCTATCACGCCACTTTGGCTGATGCACGCAACGATGTGAACCCCCTCAGTAGCCCGCATACCACAACGAGTTCCATCTTGTACGTACGTGTTGAAAATACAACAACAGGGTGCTATCGGACGGCAACGCTCACGCTAAACATCAACACTAAACCGAGTATTGCTGATGCAGGGACTGCCATATGCAACGGTACAACAGTGGATTTAACTGCTCAAGTACCCGGTTATGGCTCATTAGCGAACCCTACTTGGACGGAAACCTCCGTTACAGGAACACCTGTCGCGACTCCAACAGCTGTTACACCCAACACAACCACCGCCTATTTTTTAGTAGAAGTTAGTACTGCAGGATGTAGAGATACAGCCCAAATCCTTGTAACAGTCAACTATCCCCCCGTCATTGCAGACGTCGCAAAGACGATCTGCAATGGCACGACCGTTGATTTGACACAAGAAATAACGAATTATAACATGTATGTGAATCCTGTTTGGACATTGACTACCGCAACAGGAACGCCCGTGCCCATACCCAGCGCTGTAACGCCAGGGACTACGACAACCTATATTTTGGTAGCTGAAATTGGTACGACTTGTAATGATACCGCGCAGGTAGTCGTGACAGTTAACCAAAATCCAGATTTTACATTAGTTAAACCTGTCGCCTGTCCAGGAACAACAGAAGAGGTGAATATCACAAGTTTAACGAATGCCATCCCTGCAACCGCACAATTGAAGATAGATGCGGGTATTTATGGGCCTTACCCGAGTCCGCCCACTTTGCTCGGATTGCCCCCTGGTAGTCATACCATAACGGTTAGCAATTCAGATGGATGTGAAACGGGGAAAAGTATAACAATTAACAGCATACCTGCCAATATTTGTTTACCTGTTCTCGTCACCCGATCGAATTGACAAAAGAAAAAATCAAGCTAAATCACAACTGATATAGCAGCTACTGGAATCCTCTGGTAGCTGCTTTTTTTATCAAAAACCGACCCCCTCAGTATAAAAATGGCAAAAGACACCGAAGTGTCTTTTGCCGCGCTGATGAGTTGGTTTTTCATTTCGAACAATAAACTAGGAATCTTACAGACCGTGTCAGAGGTTATAAACCAATGATATTCACTGCCTTTTCTTTTAATTTCGGCTTCCAATAAGCCGATTCTGTGATGTTTTCTTTGATAACACCACGCGAGCATGTGCTGTGGACGACGACCAAGCCTTTGTCATCGTTTGAAACCACCATAGCAACATGTGAAACGTTGTTTTTGCCGCCAAAGAAAACCAAGTCCCCTTTACGAGCCAATGCAACAGGAATAGATGTCCCCTCTTTGAATTGATCCGATGAAGTACGACTTGCTTTGTAGTCAAAATAGTTTAACACATACCGAACAAAACCCGAACAATCGAAGCCATCATCTAACGATGAACTGCCGAGACTGTACTGAAGTCCCCATCCTGTGTGCGATTCTGCAAACCAAACAATGTCTTGACGACGTTCGGCAGAGGGCGACACACGTTCTGTCATGAAAGTTGGCGCATCAGCTGCGAAACTCATGAACATAGATGTTTTGTTAATCGGAATGGGAAAATTCGTTGTCGTGTTGATTGTTGTTTGGTTTGTAAATAAAGTTGCCGACGGTGCGGCGAAAATGTTAAGGGACAGGATTGTGAGTAAGCTTTGGAGAATAATTTGTTTAACTCGT
Source organism: Saprospiraceae bacterium (assembly GCA_043721685.1). Classification (GTDB taxonomy): domain Bacteria; phylum Bacteroidota; class Bacteroidia; order Chitinophagales; family Saprospiraceae; genus JAAFJT01. Next base: position 3,688 of record JAYSQG010000084.1, read on the forward strand.
TTTGTTTGTGGTAGCGGACCTCGTCCGTCAGAGCTGCTTGTAGCTTCCATAATCTGTCAATGCTGTTAAAATGAGAGCGTCAGAGTCGCCAAAATAAAATTGTGTCCTTCCTAATGAATAGCAAATAAAAATTACTTCTCTGATTCAGCAATCTTTATTGCCGTGAGCAAAGGTAAAAAACACATTGATATTTTCTATTCCTTTGGCACTTTTTTTCAAACTTTATTTGTCTTTTTAACACTTATCGACAAAAGTAAATTTGGTGCTTTTATTGTTAAAATGACAAAAAAAAAGTTAAATGGTTTTGTAATTAATTGACTGTCAATCAATTGTGAATCGGTCGATGTTATTTAACATATTTATATTATATTTTGATTTCAAAAGCATCTTGGTCAGTTAAAAAGCCAAATTTTTTACGGTATTTTCTCAATTTTTCCTTTGATATGATGGTTGTATCAACCCCCTCAATAAAAGAGCGACGCAACAAAATTTCACCAGCATAGTCAATAACCGAAGTATCGCCTCGATATTCATAGCCATTGGCATCTGTCCCTACACGATTAACAGCAACGACATAAGCCTGGTTTTCAACTGCCCGCGCCTCTGATAAGATGCGCCAATGATGACTGCGTGCGATGGGCCAATTCGCTAAGTATAGCAATACGTCATAATCAACATGAACTTCGCTTATAGCCTCTTGCCCCGTGCCTTTTGACTCTTTCAAACCGTTCCTCGCCCAAACAGGAAACCGCAAATCGTAGCAAATCAAGGGGCATATACGCCACCCGCGCCATTCAACGACAAGCCTTTCGACCCCCTCAGTATAATATTTGTGTTCACCCGCCAGCGTAAACCGATGCCGTTTATCATACATTGAAAAAGTACCATCAGGTTGCGTCCAAACCAAACGGTTGTAATAATTGTCGTTTTCAACACAAATAAAACTGCCAGTGATAGCGGCATCGAGTTCAGAAGCCTTTTTTTTGAGCCACAAGACCGTGGCATCGTTCATCGTTTCGGCAAATGCCGAAGGGTTCATTGAAAATCCCGTCGTGAACATTTCGGGCAAGACGATGACGTCTGTTTCGCCCCGTTTGATACCCCTCAGTAATTCATCGAATTTTGAAAGGTTTTCGACTTTATTTTCCCAAATCAAGTCCGCTTGAACTGTTGTTATGCGTAATTCGTTCATTTTTTATTGGTTATTGGTTATTGGTTATTGGTTATTGGTTATTGGTTATTGGTTATTGGTTATTAGGGATTGGTTATTAGGGATTGGTTAATGGTTTCTCTTATTTGTGATAAGCAAGGAATTCGCAAATATACGAATCATTCCCCAATCCCTAATAACCAATCCCCAATCCCCAATCCCCAATTCACGAAGTTGTACGCAAAGCATTGAGTGTCAAGTAACCGATGAGCATAAAACCAGATAAAACAACGGCAACGCCGAGTGTATTGAGGTAATCAAAAGGATTGAGTAAGACGTGTATTTGTTGCCGAACGAGTCTAAAAGGATGTGTCACGATGTCCCAAGAATTCCATCTTTGAAAACGCCCCATGAAAACCCCGAAACCGCCGAGCCAAATTGCACCGACCATAACAGACCATGTCACCCATGTTTTGAAACGGCTTTCCAAAAAACGTTGGACTTCAAAAAGTGAGGAATAGCCGAGCAGTAACCCCGTCCAAGCAAACGAAATGAACATCATCACATCATACCAATGCGGTACGCCTTGACGATATTGCAAATGCAGCAAATCGGTGACGATATAGGGCGCATTTGGGAAAAAGAGTAGCCAAAGAACAAATATCACAGTCAAACTGCGCCATGAAGGGCGGCTACTGATACGGGTATAAAAATCTAAGGTCAATGCAAACCAGTAAGGAATCCATGCTAAAAACAGATTCCAAATTAAAAAGAAGAAAGTGCCATAAGAGCCTCGATATTGCTTGAAATCGTTAAAGTTTTGAACAAGGTGCCAATCAAAATCGGTGTGATGCAAACGAAAAAGAACGAGTAGGCAATCAAAAAAAGTACTAAGACACAATACTAAGAAGAGTTTATACTGGCGTTTATCTCTGAAAATGGTTTTCAAAAGGTCAGAATACATAGGCTCAATTTTTTTGTTTTTCAATATTTTATGATTTAATTTTTCAAAGCAAAAATCGTACCCCTCAGTAATTTTCATAATTAATAAAACGAATAAAAGGAGAGCAGGTCATAAAATGCGGCGTAAAATTACAAAAATAAACAATGTAATTCTTAGGGCTATAAAACTATCTTGAACAAAACGCAGAAGGATGTCAATCACTGACCAAACATGTTTGTTTTGAAAAAAACAGATGTTCATATATTTTTAAAAAAACATAACAATAAATTATACTTTCTATTTTTTTATAATACCTTTGTCACTCTGAATATCCTCACATGATATTGACGTGCTATTTGTCTCAAAGCTTAATTTTTCAAAACTTACATTGATCACAATTTAAAACGTCGTCCATGACATCGAAACAATCTGACCTAAAGAGTAGTCCCAACAACAACAACAATCGTCACCCAGAAAATGGTCTCGCTACTTTTATTGCAATTTTAGCGATAATAGCTTTAGTGGTGATGGCATTCAGCATCTACTAATTTACAAACAATTTAAATGTATTAACAAAAACATGAGACATCCCGAATTTTGTAACAAAATAAATTATCACTTGAAAAGCGTCAACTATCCCAATTCCGAAGGAATTAAATATGAATAACTGTAGATGAAATCTACGGAACAAAAGCCAAGTTGGTCTCAACTCTGAAAGAGTTGAATATTTATGGTCAAAATAACGATATATTCAACCCTTTCAGGGTTATTAGAGATGTTTCCATGTCATTACCGTAGATGAAATCTACGGTTATTCATATTTAATTCCTTCGGAATTACTGGGTCTTACCTTTTAAATTAAATGTTACAAAATTCGGGATGATCCATGTTTCGTGTTTATTTTACTGAGGGGGTCAATTTTTCGTCGTATCTTTTGGGACAGGCTTCTTTTTGAAAGGATCCCATTTGTCTAATTTGTCTTTCACCTTATCGGTTTGTTGTTTGACTTTTTCATTACCACCGATTTTGTCTAAGCCTTTGTCAATCACTTCGCCAGCTTTGTTACCGACTGCTTCGCCTGCTTTTTTCTTTGCCTCTTCTATTGCTTTGGCTTTGGCTTCTTCAATTTGACGATTGGCAACATTTCGCGCAGAATCAATGGCTCTGTCAGCTGCTTCTTGAGCCATTGCCTTCCCTTTTTCGAGTTCTTCATTGGCTCTGGTCAAAACGGAGTCTTTTGCTTGTTGGACAGCAGCCGTTACAGTGCTTTTCGCTGCATCTTCAAGTGTGGCTTGACCGTCACCTGACATGACTTTCATCGCAATTTTAGGTTGCAACATCGAACCCGTTAAAGTAAACTGTACATTGACAAATTCAGAGTTCTTAACATTCACACCATATTTAGCCGCTTGCGAAACAATTTCATTGAATGCGGCACCCGCTGCTGCACCTGCGGTACTCGATTCTAATCTTTTGCGTGGCACACGAGCTCTGATATTATAATTCATTTCATTTGTCAAGCTGTGTGTACCACCAATTGTCAGATTGATGTCCTTACTAATGGTTTTATCAAAGTCATTCAACTTAACTGCACCATCTTTAATTTCAAACCAATTCTTTGTGTCTTTAAAATCTAAGTTTTTGAGTTCACTGATGTTCAATCTGCTTGCAATTTCATCAAGTGGTTTCAAACCGCTGATAAAGCCTTGAATGGTTTGTAAAAAACCTGCTGCATTAAGCGTACTTAAATCAGGCATCAAGTCTTTACCGAGCACACCACCCATATCCATGTTTGTATTGAACTTACCAGTTAAGTATTGTCCTATCGGTGCAAGTTTTTGAAAAGTATTAAATGTATTGAACGCTTGTTTGAAGTCAATTCCCTTCATATCATAAGCTAATTTAAACTTCGGTTTGGCGGCGTCTTGTGTATTGTAGCCACCTTTAATATTGATGCGACCGCCTAATGCATTGGCAGACGCATCTTCAAACTTCACTTCTTCATCTTTTACAACCAATTTACCTGTAACATTGGTCAAATCCATATTGGTATAAATGACGCGATTCATTTTAGCATTGACCGTAACATCTATATTTTTAGGTACAAGGAACGGTTCCGTTGCCGCATTGACAACCTTTGAGTCCACAGGTGCTGGTGTTGCGGTCATAAATTGATTCAAATCCATCATATTTGAATTCAAATTCAAATTACCGCCTAATAGTTTATTGTCAAATAGCCAATCAAAAGCACCTAATAATGTACCATTGCCAGAAATATCTGAATTACCAATCTGTGTTTGAAAATTATTAATCACAAACTTATTTGGTGTAAAATGCCCAGAAGCTGCTGAGTTCTGAATATCGTAGTTCTCATACACCAACTTATTGATTTTGCCATCAAGCGTAAAGTCAAAACGGTCGAAAGGACGTTCCGCTTTGTCAACTGGCGCCGTTTTTACTGAGGGGGTCGCCGCAACTCCCCCTTTGGGGGCAGGGGGCATCCATTCATTGGCATCTATTAGGTTTGAGGCAAATTTCAATTTACCTGTCATCGTTTTAGTTGTTGAAAAGAATGCCAATATATTGTCAATACTGCCCGATGCTTGAATGTCAGATTTACCCAATTGAGCCGTAAAATTGCCAACATCAACAGAATTTGGCGTGAAATTCATAGCTAAATTATTGATTAAAACGGCAGGATATCCCTTTGCTTGAACATGCATATTGCTGACACCCAACTTACCGTTCATATTGACTTTCTCATATTGTTTTTTGTCAATGTAGGACATCAATGTTTTGACCGCAATGTCTGCGGTAATGATTCCAGATAGGTTTTGAACGCTTTCAATAGGCAATACTTTTGTCAATTCACCTAAATTAATCGTCCCATTTGCTTTCAAATCCACATCAGGATCTGAAACAGGTGTACGTAATTTAAAAACTGCATCAAAAGGATTGTTACCCAATTTGATATGCAAATTAGGCACATCTACTTGCAAACTATTAAAATCAGAGGAAGGCAAAGCGATTGACAGATTCGTATTGATGTCAGAACCGCCCATCGGCAAAGAAGGATATTGGAACGTACCATTCTGTACCGCCAAATTGATTTTAAACGCTGGATACTGAGGGGTCGGTTTTGCAAGCGAATTGTATGTACCCTTCACAAAACCATCAAAGTTAAAAGTACCGCTCGCTTTTACATTGCTGTAATCCTTTGTATAAGCTGCAGGAATAATGCTAAGAAAGTCTTTGAAGTTATTAGACGGTGCTTTGAAAGTCATGTCCATCAATATATCGTCGCCTTTGAGTTGTGTCCAACCATCGAGGTTCATTTTCAATGCATTGATGACCGCATCAGTGTTTTTCAAGGTAAACTTCATGTTTTTCATGTCGGCATTGACAATTGTCTTTAAGTCCGCGTGTGCGTTACTCAAATACGTCATGCCACCATAACTGACGGTCGTGGAATCACTAACCGTTTCAGTATCTAAGTCATAGACATCGGCGGTCATTTCGCCAGAGCCACTGTGTTCAACGTTGCGCAATCCCATGTAAAAGCCTAATGCTCTATCATCATATATCAAAGTGCCTTTGTTGACCGCATAATGAGACAAACTCATTTTAAAGTTCGACGGTTCAGGTGTCTCAGCCGCAGGTTTTGTGATATTGTAGTTCGCTTGTCCATCGCTCAAAGCAATGATATTGATAAAAGGTTTGTCGAGATACACAGAATTGACTTCATAAGGATTGCCTCCCCGCCAAACTGACCAAAAATTGAGCGCTAAATCCAACCCCTCAGTATGAAGCAAGGTGACACCGTCAAAAGTGCCGACACCTTTAACATCTAAGCCTTCCAAACGAACTGCTATTTTAGGAAAATGACGCAGCAAAGAAATGTCCACGTCCGTGAAATCTACTTTTGCGTTCAACTCCTTATTAATGCCTTCTTTTACTTTTGCAACGATTTTATCTTTAAAGAAAAAAGGAGCTGCGATGGCTGCCGCTAAGAGTACTACGAGCGTTATGCCAGTGATTTTTAATCCTTTTTTGAGCGCAATCGGTAATGCCATAATTGTAATAATTTAAAATTTTAATGTTAAGACTAAAGTATGTGAATACCTATAAGAGTTATTTTTTTTAGGATTCCATATCATGTAAACGTTAAAATAAGTAAAAGTCATTCATTTAAGAGTCAAAATTTTGTTAAAAGATTCAAAAGGTGAATTTTTAAAACACATAGTTCCATAGGGCACATAGTTTTTATAAAAAATGATTGCTTAATGAAAAGCTATGTGTCCTATATGACTATGTGTTTTAAAAAACTGTTTAACTTCGCCGCCAATTTACACATAGTAAATACAAAATAAATATATTTCAACAACGTTTTCCAACTGTCAAGCTATCGAATGTCTAAATGGAATAACGTGCTCTACCGATTATGAAGCAATCAATCACCTTTTTCGGGCTTTTTCTTCTTGTTTTTATATCAAAAATAAACAGCCAAACGGCTGTCAACATTGTCGGTGCGACAGGTTTTTGTCCAAACGAAACGGCAACCATCACGACTGACAGCATTTTTACCCGCTACTTATGGTCAACAACGGACACCACACGCAACATAACTGTTTCAAGGGCAGGACAATACAGCATTGAAGTCATCAATACAATCGGAGATACACTACGAGACACAGTTTTTATCTCTGCTTTTGGTTTACCTAACCCATTTATAGGCGGCACACCTTTTATATGTCCCAGAAGACCGACCGCTGTATTTGTCCAACAAACCAATTATCGGAGTTATGCGTGGTCAACGGGCGATACAACGCGGCAAATATCGGTCAGCAATCCAGGTACATACAGCGTTTCCGTTGTTGACCAAAACGGTTGTCGCAATTCAACTTCGACAACCATAAGCAATGGCGCACCAACGGCTTTACCTCTGCCCGATTCCGTAAAGATATGTCAAGGTGATTCTGTGATACTCGATGCCACTGCTACTGATGCGATTCGTTATTTTTGGAACACAGACGATACAACAGCTATGATTACGATTAGAGCAGACGGTATGTATAATGTCATCGTCAGCAATGGTCAATGTGTCAGTTATGATACGACAATGGTTATTTTATTGCCCAGACCTATGGTCAATTTGGGCAAAGACACCATGCTTTGCGACAAAGACACCTTAATACTGAGGGGTCCAATTAACAATCTTTACACCTATCGTTGGCACGATGGTTCGACACTATCTACTTTTAAGGCTTCTGATGTGGGAACATATGCTTTAAGTGTCAACTTTGGCAATTGTCGCGTCAGTGATACCATCAATATAAAGGTGTTTAATAAAAAACAAGGTCTTGTTTTGGACTCCGTTATATGCACCCCTCAGTATCGCCTCATCCCAAATGTAGAAGGAAGCTCTAAATACAGTTGGACAGATGGCTCAACAAATCCTTATTTAAATATTTCGAAAACAGGGAGTTATCAATTATTGGCTTACAATGGTCGTTGTTATGCCGATTTGACTTATAAACTCACCTTTATGAAAAAACCCATTATCAATTTTGTCCGCGATACAATTGTCTGCATTGATTTAGGAACAAATCATCTCGACCTGAATGCGTTGTGGCTCGGCACCAAATATCTTTGGAACACGGGTGACACGACTCCCTCCATTACTGTCACACAATCAGGGCTTTATTATGTTGCGCTCAACAATGCCTGTGGCGCGTGGTGGACAAGTACCATAGTGAAATTGAAAAGTTGTTACACCTCTTTTATTCCCAATGCTTTTTCACCCAATGGTGATGGAGAAAATGAAACCTTCCGCATCTTTCCTGCCTCTGATGTGACAAAAATACACACCTTCCAAGTCTTTGACCGTTGGGGACAATTGGTCTTCGTTGCCAATGATTTTCTACCCATGGATGCCGAAAGCCACGCATGGGACGGCAAAGTGAAAGGTCGTGCCGTCAAACCCGATGTTTTTGTTTATTATATTGAAATCGAAACGGGGAAAGGTGAGGTATTTATTCAAAGAGGCGATGTAACGCTGCTTCGTTAATGATGAATATTTTAATGGTGAATGGTGAATATTTTAATGGTGAATAATTCACCATTAAAATATTCACCATTCACCATTAAGCCACTGCTTCCATCTTCACATTCAACCTGCCCATCACACCCATTTTGACATTTCTATCTGCCACAACGAGCGTTTGATAGCCTTCTGCTTTGAAAATGAGGGTGCATGTATCTACTGTTGGCACAATCAATTGGAAGCGACCGTCTTTGTCGCACGAGACTGTTTTACCCAAAGACTCAATAGAAACCGTTGCATTACTGAGGGGTGCTTCAGTGAGGGCATCAATCGTCTTTCCGCTGAAACCCGTGGGTTTTACACCGCGTACATCTGTCAAAAGC
>JAYSQG010000085.1:0-15112 GCA_043721685.1 Saprospiraceae bacterium
TTTTACAATTACCCGATTTGATGATAAAATTTTGCGGCAGCACATTCAATGCCATTATTTTTCTGATAATAGCGGTCGCCTCATCTGAAGGGTCGTTGGCATATATTTCAGTGTCTTCTTGGTCACCATCAAAGCTACAACTGTGCTTTAAGTTGAGGATTTCTTGAGCAGAAACACGGCAGTTGAGCAGTAAAATCAGTATAAATACTGAGGGGGCATATAATCTTTTCATTTGTCAATAGTTAAATCAAGAATAGGAATATAAATAGGAATAGCCAACAAAAGTAGTGAAAGTGTTGATAAAAACATGAATTATCGAAATTTTCTAACAAAGAAGCACCCCTCAGTACAAACCCGACTATTTCAAGATAACGATACCTGAAACAGGGCAAATTTTTTAACATAAGATTTTAATCTTTAGGTTTTTCGGCTAAGTGCTTACGAAAAATCGTTTATATTTGTGGAAACATCCATTATCTGCATTGTTAGCCATATCGATGCTCGAATAAGAATTGAAAACGAATAAGTCCTAAAATGAAAAAATACTTCCTACTCATCACCCTACTCATCAACATCAAACTTGCTGCGCAAGAATCGCTCAATATCCCTACCGGAAACCACTGCGCCTTTTCAGGATTAGAATGGGAAGAGGATTTGTATAAATATGATGGCAATCCGCAAGTAGAAGAATGGATAAAAGACATACTCGAAGCAGGGGGTGCAAAGCAAAACTTTATAACCCTACAAGCCAATGTCGAAAATGTGGCAGCAGTCCTTGACCCTTTAACGGGCAAACGCTTTTTGTTGTACAGTCAGAATTTTATTGAAAAAGCCAAAGGCAAATTAGCCGTTTTTGGTGCTTTGGCGCATGAAATTGGACATCATGCCTATGCGCATAAACTGACAAACGAAAGCCGTGCTTTTGAAGAACTGGAAGCGGATGAGTTCATGGGTTATGTGTTGGCAAAAACAAAAGGGATTGCTTCACTGGTAGAAGCGCAACGGGTTATAGAGGTGTTGCCAAGCAGTTTCCCTGCAGTCATTATTGCCGAAAGTCGCCGTGAAGCCATCAAAAATGGCTGGGCAAATGCCACCAAAACCCTTGAAATCAACAAGAGTGCGGGTTGGGCAAATGACCCTGATAAAGCAGAGTTTTTAAAAGCCCAATTTCAAGTATTGCCTTGTTGTTCGCCTTTAGATATACCCCGTAATTTTTTTTTAAAAGCCCAAACTTTGAACGATATTGCTCAAATATTGGGCTTAGCCTTAGACAAACAAGGGTATTACTACCGCAAATTCAAATCCTACAAAGGAGGCTTTGCGTTGATAGTGCAAATGGAGCAATTTAACGCCGATTATACTTTTCGCAACGACCAAAATCGGTGGGCAGCCGTGCCTATGGGCGAAACTTTCAAAGGGTTTGTGGACTATTTCAAAACCCTTATATTTCCACAAAAAAGCAATTTCCGTACTTTTGTGTTTGTCGTGACGGAACAAATTTTTACGACACAAGAAGGGGCAAATGTATCGAAAAGCGAAGCTGAAGATTGGTACAAATCAGGTTTCAACAAATTGCCCAAATCCATTGCCTCGATACCTGTTACGGACAGACTTTCGGTCACCGCTTTGGTGTATGAATTTCAAGTACCTGAAAGCAACAAAAAGCCCAAACAGAATTGCCCGACTATTGATACAAAACGACATTTGGTTCAATCAAAAATTTGGCAATCGTTTTAATAATGATGAATGATGCGTGATAAATGATGAATTTTACGGAAGGGGTAAACTTCACTTTTAAACCTATAATAAATAAAATAAATGGAGATTTGGATTTTACTCGCCGATACCCGCAAAAAATTACTGTGGTTATGGATGGGATTTACAGCCCTTATCATCAGTTTGTTCCTGTTGATGACCCTTAACGACAAATTTCAAGATGCAACACTTGCCGCTTGGCTTTGGGCATTGAGCAGTTTGTTGCCGATGTTGGCATTGCTGTTTATCGGTGTTACCATGAATCCGCAACCATCGAAAGTCATCAAAAAAGCGTCTTTTCAACTTGTCTTTTATGGGGCATTGGGCTATTTACTATTGACATTGGCGACTTTGTTGGGTTTACAAGCTTGGCTCGGCTCACATACAGAGGGGGGCATTGCCGATTATTTTCAGCAGTCGTATTTATGGCTCGTGCCGTTTCAGTTAATGCTCTTGGTGGGTGCGTGGGTACTCTATTTTCAGAAAACAAAACTGTTTCAACCCAACGAAAAAACACTCTTGGAATACGTCCAAAAGAAAGCTGATTATACCCAACGCTTTGGCAGCTTACCCCAAAAACAGGCTTTTGACTTGGTGTTAAAAAATGACTATTCCTCCTTATTTCAGCACTTAAAAAAAAATCTGACAGACACCAACGACCGTAACCTAAGCATCCTTTTACAAGGACAATATACCGGCATAATCGAAAAAAGTGGTTTTGATACCGTTGACCCCGCCGAAGCCAAACGTGAAATCAATCGAATTACTTTAGCTTTGGTGGATGTTTTTGACAGTTTGTAACGAGTAAATCAATAAAAACGATGAAATCAATACCTTTTTTAAGCTTAATCTTTGTTTTTACACTGTTAATAGCTTGTCGCAATAAAAATACAAGTCAAGCAGATGTGTTAGCAAGCAGTAAAATACCCATGTGCGGCGCACAAACAACAGATGTTGATTGGTACAAGTCGGATAAAAAAGCCCCTTTATTTGAAGGGCTTAGCGGCATTGATTTTTCGATAACGACCACCCATAAAGAAGCTGAAAAATATTTCAAACAAGGCTTAATGCTGGCTTATGGATTCAACCATGCAGAAGCGGCGCGTTCATTTTATCAAGCGATTCGATTAGATTCAACTTGTGCTATGTGTCATTGGGGTTATGCCTATGTGTTAGGACCCAATTATAACGGTGGTATGGAAAATGACAATTATCAAAGGGCTTATGCGGCTTCAAAAAAGGCTTTACAATTTGTCCATAACGCCACAGAAAAAGAAAAAGCTTTGATACAAGCACTCTCGTTTCGCTACGAACCGATACCGCCTGAGTCTCGTACACATTTGGACAGTGCTTATGCGGCGGCTATGAAAAAAGTATATCTACAATTCCCTGATGATAAAGATATTAGCGCGCTTTATGTTGAGTCTGTGATGGACTGTCATCCTTGGGATTTATGGAAAAAAGATGGCTCGCCACAGGCTTGGACACCTGAAATACTGACTGTTTTAGAAAAAACTTTAGCTAAAAACCCTAATCACGCAGGGGCAAACCACTTTTATGTTCACGCTGTTGAAGCATCCTTTGCACCAGAACGCGCTGAAAAAAGTGCTGAAAAACTCGCTACCTTAGTACCCGCAGCAGGACATTTGGTACACATGCCGTCGCATATTTATATCCGAACAGGGGATTATCACAAGGGCACTTTGGCAAACCTAAAAGCGGTTGAAGTGGACAGTCATTATTTCACAGTTTGCCACGCACAAGGGGTTTATCCGTTGGGATATTTCCCACATAACTATCATTTTATAGCTGCTACTGCTACTTTAGAAGGGAATAGTAAAAATGCCCTATTGGGTGCTGAAAAAGTTGCCGAACACACGGACAAAGTGTTAATGAAGCAACCTGAATGGGCAACTTTGCAACATTACTTTACAATTCACTATCATATTGCTGTTAAATTTGGGTTGTGGGATAAAATTTTAAGTTTAAAAATACCTGAAGATACGGCATTGGTCTATCCCCGCGCCATACATTTTTATGCACAAGGCATGGCACATTTAGGTAAAAGTAAAATTTTAGAAGCCAAAGAGGACTTACAAAATCTCAAAAACTTGTCTAAAGATGAACGTTTGAAAAAAATGACGATTTGGAATATCAATTCGGTTGCTGATTTATTAGATATTGCTCAAAAAGTGTTGGAAGGGGAAATATTAGACAGCGAAAAAAAATACAAGGAAAGTATCAATCTTCTGAATCAAGCTGTTGTCCTTGAAGACCGCTTGAATTATAATGAGCCACCTGATTGGTTTTTCAGCGTCAGGCATCATTTAGGCTCGGTGTTGTTGAATGCAAAACAATATGCCCAAGCTGAAAAAGTTTATAGAGAAGATTTAAAAACGTATCGCAAAAACGGTTGGGCGTTAAAAGGTTTGACAGAAGCCCTCAAGGCTCAAAATAAATTGGCAGAAGCGGCTAAAATTCAATCCGAATTTGAAGCGGCATGGAAATGGGCTGATGTGACTATCCATAGTTCTCGGATCAAATAAAGTTTTAGAGTATTATTACTGCGGTCACAATGTATTCGCTCGTAAGCCCTGTTTGCTTTAGGTCAGTGGTTGCTTTCTTTGGGTCAGTTTAAGGTGATGGTCTATCAATATTTAAAAGCCTTTTATATCATACTTTTTCAAAGGTTCGATGTGAAAGGCTTTTTCTTTTATTGACTACTCAAAAAATATCTATTTTGCAGAAAATTTAAGAAAAGCCACCATGCACCACAAAGTCGTACTCATCACAGGCTGCGCAACAGGTATCGGAAAACATCTCGCAGAGCAGTTTTACAAACGCAATTATCATGTTGTAGCAACAGATGCAGACCTTGATTGGCTTAAAACGACTTTTGCGCATTGGGATACTGAGGGGTGTCTGTTGGAAAAATTGGATGTGCGCAAAGCAGAAGATTGGCAGCGTATCATCAACCACACAGTAGCAGAGTTTGGGCAACTTGATATTTGTATCAACAATGAAGGTGTTATTGCCCCCAATTTTGTGATGGATATGAACTTCCAAGACATTGATTATCAAATAGATGTGAACACCAAAGGCGTACTTTATGGGACTAAATTTGCGGCTGAATTGATGATGCGACAAGGGTCGGGGCATATCATTAACTTTTCGTCGCTGTCAGGTTTTTCGCCTGTTTATGGTTTGTCGGTTTATGCGGCATCGAAACAAGCGGTTCGGGCTTTTACCTTGTCTATTGTACCAGAATTGAAGTCAAAAGGCGTTTATGTCTCTGTTATATGTCCCGATTTGGTGGATATGGATAAACTACCAACCGTAAAAAAAACGCCTTTTTCTCTATTCGAAAGGAAGCAATTAACAGCCATTGACATCGAAAAAGCGGTGTTTGAACGCGCCTTAAAAGACCATGAAGTAGAAATATTAGTCCCTAAAAACCGAAGTCTTTTGGCTAAAATAGGCAATCTTTTCCCTTCAATCGGCTTCATGTTAGCCCATTTTTTTGAAAAAAAGGAAAAAGACGATAGGAAGAGATGATTATACTGAGGGGGGTGACACGAATGACACAAAACTCTTTTAACCTTTTAAAGCAATTTAAAAGTGGAGATAAAATCAAATCAAAAACCTATTCGTGTCATTTATGAAATTCGTGTCAACAAGTAATCCTAAAACTTTTATCAAAACCTTTGTTTTTTGATAGTGTAAAACCCTAACTTTGCAGCGAATTTTTCGCTGTGCGAAAATAAAATCACCAATTAATTCATAAATCATTGATTATCAGATGACTCTTGAAATGGAAATGCCCAAAGTGGCAGAAAAAAAGACAGTTATGAAAATCCACAATTTTAGCGCGGGTCCCGCCATCCTTCCCTCTTCTGTTATCGAACAAGCCGCAGCCGGTGTCCTAAATTTCAACGGAACAGGTTTATCTGTTCTCGAAATGAGCCACCGCTCAAAAGACATCGTTGCTGTTGAAAATGAAGCGACAGCATTGGTCAAAGAACTCATCGGTTTGACGGATGAATACGAAGTGGTCTGGATGTCAGGCGGTGCTTCAACACAATTCGTTTTAGCAGCTATGAATTTGCTCGACAATGACAAAATGGCAGCTTATGTGGACTCGGGTACTTGGGCAGCAAAATCTATCGAAGCCGCACGTGACTTCGGAACGATTAACGTCATAGCTTCTTCAAAATCAACAACTTATGACCATATTCCTAAAGGTTGGGTTGTGCCAGGAGATGCTGAATATTTGCATATTACATCGAACAATACAATTTATGGTACGCAATATCATTGGACACCTGAAACAGACAAACCAATTGTCTGCGATATGTCTTCTGACTTTTTGAGTCGTCCGATTGACTTCGCAAAGTACGGTATGATTTACGCGGGTGCGCAAAAAAATATCGGACCTGCGGGAACGACGTGTGTGATTATCCGCAAAGATATATTGGGCAAAGTAGCACGCAAAATCCCTGCTATGTTCGATTATCGCACATTTATCAAGGAGAAATCTATGTACAACACGCCGCCTGTATTCCCTATTTATGTATCTATGCTCACAATGCGTTGGATTAAAGAAATGGGTGGCTTAGCGGCTATGGCAGCGCACAACGAGAAAAAAGCAGCGATTTTATACAATGAAATTGATGCAAACCCACTTTTCAAAGGCAATGTGGCAGTTGAAGACCGTTCATTGATGAATGTGGCTTTTGTGATGCACGACCGCGCTCTTGAAGCAGAATTTGGTAAAATAGCAAAGGAAAACGGTATGCAAGGCATCGAAGGACATCGTTCAGTCGGTGGTTTCCGTGCTTCGATTTACAATGCGATGCCAGCAGAAAGCATCCAATTATTGGCTGACTTGATGCGTGATTTTGCAGCAACGAAAGCATAATTGGACGTATTTAGGTTCGGGGAATTTTAAAAATTCCCCGAACCTGATACTTATTTCGATATTCTTTGTTCAATATTCGATATTCCACTAAACATGAAAAAAGGGTCAAAAACCTACTCTATTCTGGCGCATAAATGCCCACGTTGCCACACAGGAGACCTGTATTATACCCCGACTTGGTCTTTTAAGCGACCATTTGATATGCCTGATAATTGCCCGCATTGCAATCAGCGATACAGCCTTGAATCGGGTTTCTATTACGGCGCGATGTTCGTTTCCTACCTTATTACGGCTTTTTTGATGTTTTCGATGTTTGCTGTCTGCAAATTTGTATTGGGATTTGACATACTACCTTCATTCGTTTTGGTAACGATCGTTATTTTCAGCCTTTATGTTTGGATTTTCCGCACGTCTCGCGCTGTTTGGATTAACTTTTTTGTTGCTTTTGACAAAAAGTATGTTTGAATAACTGTTATAAGTCATTCCGAAAATACATCAAAATAGCACCAAAAAGGGTAATAAGCACTATCAAAATAGTGGCGATATTGAGGCTTTTGCGGATATGCCCCACAAAGGCATCAATGTCCCTACGGTGTTGTGGATATTTGGGATAAATTTCTGCTGCCATTTTCTCCTTGTTAAAAATATGGGCTGCGCCAAACTCTACACGAGCGTCCACCAATTTACGGTAATATTTAAACGCTTTGACACGTATATATATGTTCAGAAACAGCATGGCTGCAAAAAGTCCCCAAACGAGGGAAATAAGTATGATGTACATTCTGTAAGATTTTAAGATTTAACCGCTCAATGCCCCCCCTCAGTATTTTTCACACTTTCAGAGTTTTGAAACCTAAAAGCGACGGGCAAAATTAACACATTATTCGTCTCATCGGCTTCTTCGTAAAAATTGAATGGATCAATTTCAATTTTTAAAAAATATAAGCCATTCGTTGTATTGGACGGCAAACGCAAATTTTGACCGTCATAATGCAAGCCATACCAATCAATACCGCCTACTGAAATACCTTGCCGATGTGGGTCGTCACAACTGCGATACGTCCCAAATCCATAATTGGATAGGCTTTGATCATCATAATAACGTCCACGCATATCACATTTTTTGTTTTCAGAATCACAAAATTGCATATCCCACAAGCAGAAACTGGCTTTTCGAGACACGCCAACGACTTGCCATAGTGATGTATCAGGTTGATTTTCAATAGGTTTCAGCAACGTAAAGCGAGCATAGTAATCCGCATGATAGTGGTCATGCCCAGGATGCCCATCATAAGCCATTGTACCCGCTGAACGAGTGGTCTTTCCGAGTTGCCCATTTTTGAGCGTATAAATATTCTGCTGGAAAATCTGTCTCGGATAGATGGTCGTGCTCGTTTTCTACTTCTCTATCGTCATGATAGATAGGATGGTCTGGAATAAGTATTTGTCCTTCAACAGAGATGATTGTTTGTGCCTCCAAATTATAAAATGACAACAAGTAAACAGCAAAACTTAGCACTACTTTGAAAGAGAATAGGTTTGTTACTTTCATTCAAAAACTTAGATCGAATATAAAAAAATGAATTCTTTGAGTGTGGGCGACAAAACAATAGGTAGGGACTATTTTTAATACATTTTATTGAAATTCTTAGAAATTCAACAAAAAACAAAGGAAAGAAAAAGGATATAACTAATGCTATAAAACGATATGAATGTTTTGGGTTAATGACTAATTTATAAGCTGATTTAAAAAAAAGCATAAAAAAAACGGGCGTCAAAAGACACCCGTTAATCCAAGGATATGTTCAATTTATACAAAATTGCGTTATTAAAATTCCAAAAATCGTATTTTTTAAGATTTATAACCATTAATAATGCTTTGAAAATCTGCGTTTTCTGCCAATGCCGGTTGCCAACTAAACAATGTCGTATGCATATCAAAGTTTTCAACTAAAACCTCGCTCAAACGATACAAAGCTTCACCACGACGACCCAAAGACATCAAGCAAGCGATTTGACAGTATTCGAGTTCAGCCCCAAAAACGTAATTTTGAGCATCTTCAAGCACTGACAAAGCCTTTTTTTCTTGTCCAACACTGTATAAAAAACCAGCATAGCGCAACCAATAGTTAAGGTCTTCAGGAGCTGTAAAAGCCGCTTTACGGAAGCTCGACAAGGCTTTACCGTACTGCTCGGTTTGCCAATAGGCTTCAGCAATGCCTAAATGATATTCTTCTTTTCGACCATCCATAGCAACGGCACGGAGGTATGCATCTATTGCTTTTTGCCGCTTACCTAAAGCCTTATAACATTCTCCAAGATGAAAATAAGTTTGGGCATCATCAGGGTCAAGTTCCAATGACCGAAGGTAAAACTGCAACGCGGTATGCAAATTGCCCGTTTTCTCGGAGCAAAAACCTAATTTTTGAAGCAAAAGCGCATCTTCATTGGTGTTGAAAATAGCACTCTCATATACGTACTGTGCTCGGGCATAGTCACCAAGCTGTATGTGTAATGCACCCGCTTCCATATAGGCAGCGCGGCATTTTTCGTCAATTGCAAAAGCATATTCGAAAGCATCAATAGCCTCTTCAAAGTTTTCCAACGCTTCTTGTGCGAAGCCCAGATTGAGCCAAGCTCGCCAGTTGTAAGCATTGCGGTCAAGCAGGCGATTATGCAAAGCGACGCTTTCAGTATAACGCTGAGAATACTCTGTAGCCCAAATCATTTTTTCATACCCCTCAGTATTTGAGCAGTTTAGCGTAAGGCAACGACGCAGCGAGTCGAACATTTTAGCGTATTTGCCCAAATCCTCGTATAAACCTGCCTCAACCAAATAGATTTCAGAGCGTTCTTCAGTAGAAGAGCCTTCTTTCAAATCTGCCAAAATGCCTAAGGCTTCGGCATGTCTGCCATGTAATGAAAGTAGTTCTGCGTGCAGAAGTCCAACATTGATGTGCCTCGGCGCAAAGATTTCAGCCCGCTCAATTGTGACAAGGCTTTCAGCTATCTTATGCTGATTTAGTAACAAATGAGCCTTGCGTAGGAACAAATTGACACTAAAAGGATATTGCGCAATGGCATCTTCGACAATGCGCAAGGCGATGCGGTATTTGCCTTCTGTATCACAGAAGTCAATCATCTGTAAAAAAACCGTTTCCTCTGTAAAAGATACCGTTCCTTTTTGTGACATCGCCTCATACCGAGACACGACTTGTTTAACGTGCATTTTTTGATTCGAATTTGAGTGTTCCATGTGTGGATAGGTGTTTTAGTTTCAATAAAGATAGTTCAAACAAGGGATTGATGCGCAAATGTTTTATTCGTTTTTTTTAGTGAAAAGTTCTGTTTTATTAAATAAATTTTCTATTTTTTGTTACAAAAAACTAACTAACAATCATTTGAACATCTTTTCTTTAATAAATTAAGGAAAAATAATTTCATTTTTATTTTCTCTACGTTTTAAATAGACGAAAACCGATGAAATGCTTAGGACAATATTTTTATCTTAAAATTTAGCCACTTGTGACATCGTATCGTTTGAAACACCCTACTTGTCTTTCTTTCAACGGCAACACATGTTTTAAGAAAAGGTGAAATTTTGAACCCTAAAATGTTCTATTACTCAATACAAGTTGCGAACTTGCACTCTATTTGATGGAATAGCCCCTCAGTATGCTGTATTTTTTCTTAATGAAAAATAGATTTTCAGTGATTTAGTCATAAAATAGATTTTGATTGATAGATGATTATGAAACAGTTGTTTAACCATATCCTTATACTCGTTCTATTTCCTTTTGCACTTGCAGCGCAAGTCCAATTCACTGCCTCTGTGGACAGTAAGCAAGTGCCCGTCGGTGAGGTTTTTGAAATAAAATTCACCTTAGAAAATGGGCAAGGCTCGAATTTTCGTCCACCCGCTTTTGGCGAATTCAATGTGGTGAGTGGTCCCAATCGTATGAACTCGATGACGATTGTCAACGGCAGCTCGCGCAGCAGCGAATCTTATAGCTATGTCTTACAAGCTAAACGAGAAGGCAGCTTTACAATCGGTACAGCTAGTATTGATATCAAGGGGAAAAGCTACACAACTACCCCCCTCAGTATTTCAGTCGAAAAAGGGCGTCGCCAAACACCAAACGATGTCAAAGCGGGCAAAGAAGAGATTTTCATACGCGCCGAAATTTCATCAAATACGGCTTATATTGGGCAACAACTGATTTTGGACTATAAACTCTATACCCGCGCCAATATCAGCGGTGTCAGTCGTGTCAATGAGTCAAAATATGATAGTTTTTATAAACTAGAAGTCAATGACTTTCCGCACAACGACAATAGAGTAACACTGGGAGGGAAACCGTATATCACCCGAATTTTACAACGCATTGCGCTGTTTCCACAAAGCGAAGGCACATTTAAGATAGAGCCTTTTTCCTTACAAATGGGCATCGTCAAAGGCAATAAGACTGACAACAACGACCCTTTTGGCAGTTTTTTTTCTGCTCCGCTTGTTGAAACACACATTATAGCGGCTAATGAAGTCCCGATAGAGGTCAAACCCTTACCTGCCAATGCCCCTACAAGTTTTAGTGGTGCCGTCGGGGATTTTAAAGTAGATTTTTCAATTTCAAAAACCGATGCCACAACAGATGATGTTATCTCATTGAAAATGAACATCTTAGGTAACGGTGATGCCAAACGTTGGTTAGCACCCAAACTCCCTAAAATAGAAGGTCTCGATATTTACGAAGCTAAAATTTTGAAAGAGGAAAGTGTAGAACGCAATGGCGAATGGCAGACGACAAAAGAGATTGAATATCTAATCGTACCTAAGCAAACAGGTAGTTTTTCGTTAAAACCTGAATTTTCATACTTAAATACTGATGAAATATCCCAAGGCAATGCGGAGGGAGAGACTTTTCAAACGCTTTCACAAGTTTTCAATTTACAAATTGCACAAGGCTCTAACAAAGCAGCGACGATATTGCAGGATAGAGCACGAGATATATTAGGCATCAAAACAGCAAGCGTTTTTGTCAATCAAGTCACCCGTTTTTGGCGGTCGGCTTTGTTTTGGGTTTTATTGATTTTACCTTTTATATTTATTGGCGTCGTCATTGTTCTTAAAGAATGGCAGAAGCGCATGAGTCAGAGAGATATAACCCT
The DNA here is from genome assembly GCA_043721685.1 of Saprospiraceae bacterium. Lineage (GTDB taxonomy): Bacteria > Bacteroidota > Bacteroidia > Chitinophagales > Saprospiraceae > JAAFJT01. The sequence continues at coordinate 11,840 of JAYSQG010000085.1, forward strand.
TTTGAAACGTGCTAATGCGCCAAAAATCGCCGAAAGTCGCTTGGCTGTGGCACAAGAGTTTTTGAAAAAAGGCAATGAAAGGCTGTTCTATAATGAAGTTTCAAAGGCTTTATTCAATTATGTGAGCGACAAATTTGGGATTCCATTGGCTGAATTTACGAAATACAATGTGCGTGAAAAACTAACCTCTTTGAATGTCAAACAAGAGCTCGTTCAAGACTTTGATAAAGTGTTGAGAGATTGTGAAATTGCCCTGTTTGGCGGTCGAAATACTGAGGGGTCGGCAGAAGCGATTTATGAACGCGCCGCAAGTGTCATCGTTGCAATTGAAGAAGACTTGAAATAATTTAAACTTAAAGCATAAAGATTTTTTATTGTATATTTGTTAAAACGCTTTTTTATCGTTGACAAAGGAACATTAGTCGAAAACCAGACGTTATTCATACTAGAATTAAGCATAGAGAACTAAATCACAGCAATATGTCCCACACTGCAGAACCTATCGTTGAAATGTACACCGAAGATGATCGCTTAGAGATTCAACGCGCCTACCGCCGTTTGCTCAAAAGCATTAAAACACCACTCTCGGATGAAGATAAACACGACATCCGTCGTGCTTACGAAATTGCCGTAGAAGCCCATGGGCCACAACGTCGCAAGTCTGGCGAAGCCTATATTTTACACCCTATCGAGGTAGCGCGCATCTGTGCCGAAGAAATTGGTTTGGGCGGAACGGCTATTGTTGCCGCTTTACTCCACGATGTTGTAGAGGACACTACAGTTACACTTTCTTATATTAAAGAAGAATTTGGGGATAAGGTCGAAGAAATCGTCAATGGTTTGACCAAACTCGAAAAAACTTACGATAGTGAAAGCCCTCAGGCTGAAAATATCAAAAAAATACTCGGTACGCTCATTATTGATGTCCGCATTGTCTTAATAAAAATGGCTGACCGCTTGCATAATATGCGGACGCTTGGTTCGATGCCTCATCATAAGCAACTAAAAATAGCTGCCGAAACGGAGTATATTTATGCGCCACTTGCCCACCGATTAGGTCTTTATAATGTCCGTTCAGAGTTTTTGGATTTATGTCTAAAAATTACGCACCGCGAGGAGTACAACGATATTGCTGAAAAACTAAGTGAAACCAGAAAAGACCGCGCCAGCTATATCCACAATTTTATTCACCCGATTGAAGAGCACCTCGACGAAGAGGGCATCAAGTACCGCATTTCAGGTCGTCCTAAGTCTATTTACTCGATTTGGAACAAAATGAAGCAGAAAAGCTGCCGTTTTGAGGATATTTATGACCTTTTTGCAGTCCGCATCATCATTGACGTACCCATTGAACGCGAGCGAGCGGATTGTTGGGCAGCATATTCTATAGTTACAAGTGTTCATAAACCTATGCCCGATCGTTTAAAAGATTGGGTAACGATACCTAAATCCAATGGTTATGAATCACTGCACACCACAGTTATTGGTCCAGAAGGGCGTTTTGTTGAGGTGCAAATTAGGAGTGAACGCATGGACGAAATCGCTGAACGGGGTTATGCAGCGCATTGGAAGTACAAAAATGTGCGGAAACAAGAAGACGTTTTTGAACGCTGGTTCGACCAAGTGCGCAAGTCGCTTGAAGAAGCAGGTGATGGTAACTCGATAGATTTTGTCAACGATTTCAAAACGACAAACCTTTTTGCAGAAGAGGTTTATGTCTATACGCCCAAAGGCGATATGAAAATATTGCCGAAAGGGGCAACCGCTTTGGATTTTGCTTTTTATATCCATACCGACATTGGCGCGCATTGCCAAGCTGTGAAAGTCAGTAATCGCCTTGTCCCACTCGGTTATAAATTGCAACATGGTGACCAAATCAGTGTCGAAACCAATGCCAAACGCCATCCGACAGAGGACTGGTTGAAATGGGTCGTCACGGGCAAGGCGCGGGAGAAAATCCGTCAATCCCTTCGTGAAGAAGCCAAAAAATTTGCAGATTTCGGCAAAGAAGCCTTGCAACGCAAGTTCGACCACATGAAAGTGGATTTTGAACCCAGCATAGAAGTTGTGATGAAATATTTTGGTTTCAAAACAAGACATGAGTTCTATTTAGCCATATCAAACGAAGCGATTGATTTGCAAGACGATTTGAAAATTTTTAAAATTGAAAAAAACCGCCTTCAACCTGTCGAAGGTGAGGAAAAAACCAATATTCCTACCGAGCCGCGCAAATCAAACAAACCCAGCATCAAAACGGAGTTGTTTATCAACGGGCAACCTGCCAAAGAGTACCTTTATGAGTTGGCAGACTGTTGCCGACCCGTTCAAGGCGATGATGTTTTTGCTTATATCACAAGCAATAATATTTACAAAATTCATCGTACCGTTTGTAATAATGCGCCCAATATCATGTCGCATTATGGGCATCGGATGGCAAAAGCCGAATGGGGTTCAACCTCCGAAGTCAGTTTTGTCGTCGAATTGCTCATTATAGGTGTGGACACAGGACCGGGCGTTATTGAACGCTTGTCGAACCGTATTTCAAGCGATTTAGGTCTCAATATTCGTTCATTCAGCATCGAAGGCAACGAAGGCTTTTTTGAAGGACGTGTCAAATTGATGGTCAGTCATACCGACCAACTTGTTTTGGCTATCAGAGCGTTGAAAACGTTGGAAGGGGTAAATAATGTGGTTAGAGTTGACTGATACACCCTTTTTTGGAAGATTTTACAAAGAAAGAGCCGTTGATACCCCCTCAGTATTCAACGGCTCTTTCACTTTTTAACTGTCCATATCAAGGAACGCTAAAACAAAATTAGAAAAAGTATAATACATAAGTCAATGTGTTAAAGTTCTGTTCTTTGTTCAATATTATTTGGAAAAGTAAATGCGCTACATTAGCTTTGTTGCAGAATTAAAGACAATAACACATTAAGTATTTTTTTAACCAAAATAAGGAAACGCTCGCTAATCGCTAATCGCTAATCGCTAATCGCTAATCGCTAATCGCTAATCGCTACTTTGTAGTGAAAGGGCTTTGCATTGTGATTATTTAAGATTGAATATTGAAGACGTCTCAATATACAGGCTACTAAAATAAAAATAGTAGTGTATTTATTTTGATTTCAGTACCTATTGAGGAACTGAAACCATGCACAAACAAAAAAGACGACCACCGCAATTCTTGGCAGAGGCGGCAGCCGTCATTTATTAACCTAAGTTAAACCGTAAAAATAATGAAAAATTTTGAACGACGACGAAAATAGGCAATTC
>JAYSQG010000086.1:0-3043 GCA_043721685.1 Saprospiraceae bacterium
ACACCAACAACGCGTCGTTATGGTCTGAATCTTTATTTAACATTCTAAAAACAAAGACAGGTATGAAATATCTGAATATAATATCTAAAATAGCATTATCACTTGCTCTTGTGTTTGTTGTCGGTGCGTGTTCTATGTTTGACCTCGATGTCAACAAGGACCCCAATGTACCGAGTTCAGCAGCACCAGACTTGTTATTGACATCCAGCCAAGTCAGCATTTTCAGCAATTACGCAAGTAATGAGGGTGACGCTGCAACTTTTGTTGGTATGATGGGAACTCAAGCGACATCACGTTGGGATTTGCAAAATACTTCCTATGATGGCTTGTGGAACAATATGTACAATGGTCCATTGAAAGACATTGATGCATTAATTGCGGCTTCTCAAGCAAGCCCAATTTATTTGGGTATCGCTCAAACATTGAAAGCGTACGCTTATGCAACTTTGGTGGATTTATATGGCGATGTCCCCTTCACAGAAGCAGGACAAGCAGATGCTGCAACGCCTATCAAACAACCTAAGTTTGACAAAGATGCAGACATCTATACAGCTTGTTTGAAATTGTTAGACGATGCCATTGTTAACCTTGCTAAATCAAGCCCCGTTACAGTCACAGGTGACTTAATGTACAACGGTGATAAAGCAAAATGGGGACGTTTGGCTAAATCTATGAAGCTCAAGTTATTGATAACAGCACGTAAAGGCATCTCTGGTGCTGATGCTCAAATCAATGCCTTGATTGCGTCAGGTGGTTTTATTGCAGGAACAGGCGATGATTTCCGGTTTGTTTTCAGTAAAGACCCAACTTCAGTTCGTCACCCTTGGTACACAGGTGCTTACACAGGTGGTGAGTTTGACTATACATACATCAATCATCAATTCATGATGGAGATGTTGTTAGACTTAGACCCACGTTCAAAGTTCTATTTCTATCGTCAAACAAGAAATAGACTCAACATGAACGATGCGACTGCCCGTAATACAGCGCCATGTAATGGTATCTCTTGTAAATGGGGATATATTCCAATCACTAAATTCTACGACTCTCTTCGTGTAAGAGGTTATGATAGCCTTTTCATCAACGGTCTTTTTGGTCGTGATAGAGGTGATGCAACGGGTATTCCTGCTGATGGTAGTTTGCGTACTATTCCTGGTGTTTATCCTTGTGGTGGTTACTATGACTCGCCTACGTTTAATGCTTCAGGTGCGGCAATTCCTGCAACTAATGCTGCGACAGGTGGTGGTATTTTCCCTGTCTTAACTGAGGTTAATATTTTGTATTATCAAATTGAAGCTGCTCTATCATTTGGTGGAACGGGCAATGCTAAAACAATGTTCGAAAGCGCTATTCGCTTACATATTGCCCGCGTTTCGAGCTTTGGTGTGGCAACAGATGCCAAATCTGTAGCGCCAACAGCAGCGGATATTACCACTTATGTTAACTTATGGCTCACACGTTACGATGCAGCAGCAGATAATACTGCTAAACTCAACGTAGTTATGAAGCAATTGTGGTTCTCAAGCTGGGGTAATGGCTTTGAAATCTATAATACTTATCGTCGTACAGGACTTCCTAATACGATTGATGATTTGCAAAGCCCTTCACCAAAAGGTGCAACAAGCTATGTCTATCGTCTGCCTTATGCTCAAACAGAATTAAACCTGAATGGCAATGCAGCAGCTTACAAAGACATCAAGTATTGGGTTAACAAAATTTTCTGGAACAAGTAATCTTTATTAAAAAATCAAAAATTTACTGAGAGGGTAACTCTCAGTAAGTTTATTCAAAAATATTAAATTAGAAGCATTATGAAAATATTGAAATATTCATTCTCTATGCTTTTGGCAGTAGCTATTGTTGCATTGACTGCGGCTTGTCGCGACGAATCGCTTAATCCTGTTCCAGCTTGGGACACAGCTGTGAGTGGTTATGGTGAATTAGTGGCAGCAAACAACGCTTTCTCTTTGACGGACATTGCAAAAGATGTTCAATTTAAATATCGTTGGGTGTCTATTGATAACCTTAATACGGTCACAAAAATTGAATACTACGTAGCTTTGAACGAAACTTACCTCGATAAGGAAGGTAATAGCCGTACTGCTAGACATGGTGACAAATTATGGAAAGTCGTTGAAAGCGGTGCTGTACCTGCAAACCGTGTTTACATCAACCAAGCTATAACACAAGCAGCTGTATATGCTTTGTACAAAGACAATACTTTTAATTACGGTAAAGGCGTAGGTAATTTAAATGTATTCGCTCAAAATGGTAGAACGGCGGCAAAACCATTGATTGCTGCTGATAAAGTTGTGGTTCGCTGGGAATTGACAACGGCTGATGGTCGTAAATTTTTCCAATGGTCACCAGGCGTTTGTGGTGAAAACCCTGGTTACGCGAATTGTAATCTTACTGTTTCTGTCAAGTAATTTTTTTCAGTAATACGCATAAACAAAGGCTGTTGCTCATTCTTGGGCAGCAGCCTTTACTTTTTTCTTTTGTTTTTACAATCCAATACGTATTTTTATGCCATGAAAATACACCACTTGTTCATACTATTACTCTTTTCAATTGTTGGCTGTAAGGCTCAATCTGCTTCTTTTTTTCAAAAAACAACCCTCCAAAACCTCGCTAATGAAAAAATGACCCTTATACAAGTGGTTGAGAATAAACCTTTTGTACTCGTTGTTTATGGAACAGACTGCCCAATTTGCCAAAGATATGTCCCCATACTGAGGGGCATCGCTGACTCTCTTCAAGGCATAAAATTCATAATGGTTTTTTCAAAATGGGAAACATTAGAAGCCATAAATACATTTGCGTTTGACTTTAATATTATTGACGGGGTGACTGATAGTCACACCGTCAATAATATTCCCACCCACAACATCACTTTACTTCAAGACACCCAAAACACACTCATCAAACAGCTAAAAGCCACAACAACTCCCGAAGCCTTTTTTTATGATAAAAACCATCAACTTCAATACCGAGGAGCGATAGACAATTGGTTTTTTGCACTCGGACGATACAGACCTCAAGC
>JAYSQG010000087.1:0-15755 GCA_043721685.1 Saprospiraceae bacterium
CCGAAATTGCTTCCGATATGGCTTGGTTAAAAAGCAAAGGCATCAGTGTGCGCGGACATAATTTGGTATGGCCCGCGTGGCAATATTCGCCTACGGATATTACCGCTTCGCAAACGCCTGACTATATCAAAAACCGCATTAAAAACCACTTGACAAGCATCTTAAACTACACAGGTGTAGGGAAAGAGTGCATAGATTGGGACGTTTTGAACGAAATTACGACCAATAATGAGTACGCAAATCGTTTTACAGGCACGACAGGTTACACGACGGGGCGTGAACTCTACACCGAAATTTACAAACAAGCCCGCAGTTTGTTGCCCAATTCAAAACTCTATATCAACGATTATATCGCTATCGAACAAGGCGATTCGCCAACAAATGGCATCGCTACTTGGAAAACACGCATTGATGAACTCTTGGCACAAGGCGCACCTATTGACGGAATCGGTTTCCAAGGTCATTTTTCATCTACACCCACAGGCATTCCGCGTGTAAAAGAGATTTTAGATGATTTTTGGAACAAATATCGCCTCGAAGCAAAGGTGACGGAGTACGACATCGCAAAACTCGCCAGTGCCGAACTCCAAGCTAAGTATATGCGTGACATTCTGACTATTACTTTTGCTCACCCAAGTATGAAAGGTTTTCTGATGTGGGGTTTTTGGGACGGTGCGCATTGGCTCAATAATGCACCGATTTACAACACAGACTGGACGCTCAAACCAAGCGGCGCAGCATTCATTGACCAAGTTTTTACGAAATGGTGGACAGATACAAAAGTTAATACACTCGCATCAGGCGAAGCTATACAGCGTGGTTTTAAAGGTAAATATAAGATAACCGTCAAATTGACTGATGGTAAAATAATCACACAATTGGCTGATTTAGACGCGGATAAAACATTGACTATCAATACAAGTGGTACAGGCATACAGGGTTTAGCAACAGATTTGCGTTTGAAAATTATACCAAACCCTGCTGTTTCTCTTGCAAAAGTAGTTTGGAGTACCCCCTCAGTAAATGAAGCGGCACAACTGCAAATCAGAAATAATGTAGGTGTTATCGTCTTTGAAAAAAAGGTCAATCTCCTTGAAAACAGCTTTGAATTAGGGGATTTTCAAAAAGTCAGCGGAATTTATTTTGTGACTTTGAAGACAAAAAGCGGCTTGCAAACTTTAAAATTAATAGTGCCATAGAAGCATTTTTTGTCCTTCTGAACGAAGTGAAAGAATCTGTTTAAAATATTCAGATTCTTTCACTTCGTTCAGAAGGACAAAAAATAACTATTTCATCACCCCAACAACAATATGCCCTTGAAAAACAGGTCCAATCAGCAATTTATCCTTGTAAACGGCTCCAACCGAAGAGGCTGAAATCTCCGAACCGTCGTTCAAATACACCGTTGTTTGTTCAAATTTGCCATTGTCCAACAGCTTAATTTTGATGATTTCAGACGGAGACATGGCTTTTTCGTCTTTGGCATGACCTAAAAACTTAAGCATTTGCGGATGACAGCCGACCCAAAGCGACCCCTCAGTATCTAATTCGATATTGTCAACGCCTGTGTTTGTATCTATTTCATTCGATTTTGTCAAAACACCTGTTTCGATATTGCGGTCAAAAACGGTAATCCTTTTAGCCGTTGTTTCAGCAAGGAATATCTTTTTGCCATCGGCACTTTTGTTAATACCGTTGGCGTATTTCAAGCCGTCAAAAGGTGTTTTTATTATTTTTTGACCATCAAAATAACAGATATTGCCCATGCCGATTTGCAATAAATCTTTAATTGACCGACTTCTACTCAGTTTCTCATCGTGGTCATTTGTAAAATAAAACTGATTTTCACCCACGCCTACAACGTCATTTGGACTAATCATCAAACTTCCTTTAACGCTTGTTTTATGTTGCAAAGAGTCGTTTTTATATTCAAAAATCTCAACGAATGCACCTGAATTGCGATGATTGACCACAAAAAGCATCTTTTTACCTTCGGGTGTTTGATAAAAAGAAATACCGTGCGGATGAAAATCTTCTTGCGGAAAATTGTCCGTTTTACTGACGGGTGTTAAAATAGAATCGTTCAAATTCAATATATAAATTGCCCCTTTCACAGGACTGTTTTTCAAAGAAGTTGCCCAACGATTGTCGGAAGACAGAAACGCAATGCCCGTTGTTTGGTCAATTGAAATATCTTCCGTGCCATAAAAACCGCTGATTTTTTGGGTTTCTCCTTGAAAATGATTGTCAATTTTCTTGAAACCGCCCGATTGATAGAAAGATCTCAAAGCAAGAAGGGCAATCAATAAGAGTAGAAACAAAACGACTTTAATAGTTTTTTTTAACATGCTGTGATTTGGTTTATGTTGTAAATGAAATTTTATAAACGCCTTAGTGCCGCTTCATTTTGTTTTGCAATTATCGTCATTTCTCATCTTAAATTCGTTGAATTCTCCTATTCATTCTTTTCTTTGTGAAAATTTAAACGGAAAATGGAAAAGAAACAAGGACACTTATTGCGAACCATCACACTTACTTCGGCGACAATCTTAGTCGTTAGCTCTGTTATTGGTTCAGGCGTTTACAAAAAAGTCGCCCCGATGTCAGAGGGTTTGATGTCGCCGTCTCTCGTCTTGGCGGCTTGGGTTTTAGCGGGCGTTATCAGCTTGACTGGTGCATTGAGTAATGCCGAAATTGCGGGCATGATGGCAGGTTCTGGCGGCGAATACCTCTATTTCAAGAAGATTTATGGACGTTTTACAGCGTTTATGTACGGTTGGGCAACGTTTGCGGTCATCAAAACAGCATCTGTTTCTGCCATCGCTTATGTTGTAGCTCAGTCTGTCAATACGCTCATTCCTTTGCCACACTTATCTGAAAGCCTTGAAAAAGTGTCTGTTTTAGGCATTATGACCCCTTTTGACAATTTTGGTGTAAAGTTACTAACCATACTCATCATAGTCGGTTTGACACGACTCAACACACGCGGCTTGAAAGGCGGCGAATGGCTGAGCAATTCGATAACAAAAATGGTTATTGCGGGTTTGTTAATCATTGTTATTTCGGGCTTATTCTTTAGCGGCGGCAGCCTTGAAAACTTTACGACCCCCTCAGTAAATTACGTCTCACGCCCATGGTACGATTTCGATTTGATAAAAGCCGTTTTCGGTGCGATGTTGGCGGCATTTTGGGCTTATGAAGGGTGGAATACCGTTGGTTTTCTCGGTGGCGAAATCCAAAATCCAAACAAAAACCTACCATTAGCCTTGTTTTTTGGCTTATTGATTATCATTGGGGCTTATGCTTTGGTCAACTTTACTTACCTCTACGTCTTACCGATGGACGATGTTATTGCCATTGCCAAATCGAAAAATCAGATAGCGGCTATTGAAGTTATCAGACATTTTGCAGGTGGCTTAGGTGCAACAGTTATATCTTGTTTAATCGTTTTAACAACATTTGGTTGTACGAATGCGACGATTTTGATGCCGCCGCGCATCTATCAAGTTATGGCAGAAGACGGTGTATTTTTCAAAGGCGCAGACCGCATTCATCCCGAGACCAACACGCCCAATGTTGCGCTGTGGATTCAATGTCTTTGGGCATGTTTGCTCGTTTTGTCGGGCAGTTTCGACCAATTAACCGATATGCTGATTTTTGTTGCTTTCTTCTTTTATGGTGCAACGGCAGCAGGTGTTTTCATCATGCGTGTACGTGAGCCAAATACTGAAAGACCTTATAAAGTATGGGGATATCCTGTTGTACCCGCTATTTTTGTCTTGTTTTGTATCACTTTGATAATCATAACGTGTTTTTCAAATCCACGTGAAGCGGGTATGGGTTTGGTCTTAACCTTGTCAGGTGTACCGTTTTATTTGTATTGGAATAAACAAAAACCTTAAGTTATGTCACGTAGATTACCCGCAGAATGGGAGCCGCAAAGTGCCGTTCAATTCACTTTTCCGCATGAAAATTCGGATTGGTTGCCGATGCTCGATGAAGTCATTCCTTGCTTTGTCAGATTGATAGAAACCGTATCTCAATATCAAAAAGTGCTGGTTGTTTGTAAAGATAAAGAAAAAACGGCTGATTTACTGTTGAGGAACGAAATCCCGAAGAAATCGGGGAAGGGGGCTGTTAAAGACAATTTATTGCTTGTTTCGCTACCTTCAAACGATACTTGGGCAAGAGACCATGGCGCAATAACCGTTTTTGAGAACGAAAAACCAGTTCTACTGGACTTTGTATTCAATGGTTGGGGCTTAAAATTTGCTGCCGACAAGGACAATTTGATAACGCAAAAACTGTTTGACAAAGGTGTTTTTAAAACAAAAAAAATACAAAAAGGCGGTTTAGTTCTTGAAGGCGGAGGCATAGAAAGCGACGGCATAGGAACGTTGATGACAACTGCTGAATGTCTATTATCGCCAAACCGCAATCCACATTTGTCAAAACGGCAAATTGAGCAAAAATTGAAGCGTTTGTTTGGTGTTAACCGCATTTTATGGCTCGAAAACGGCTACCTCGCAGGCGACGATACTGATTCACATATTGATACACTCGCTCGCTTTTGTGATGAAAACACGATTGCTTATGTTCAATGCACCGACCCAAATGATGAACATTTTGCCGCTTTGCAACTTATGGAAAATGAGTTGCGTGCCTTTCGCAAAGCAGATGGTCAACCTTACAAATTAGTACCGTTACCTATGTCAGAAGCGATTTTTGACGAAGATGGACAACGTTTGCCTGCTACTTATGCTAATTTTCTCATCATAAACGGCGCGGTGCTTGTACCGACTTACAACGTGCCACAGGATACCGAAGCCCTCGACATACTGAGGGGGTGCTTTCCCGATAGAGAAGTGATAGGTTTGGATTGTCGTCCGTTGATATATCAGCATGGGTCTTTGCATTGTGTAACGATGCAGTTTCCAGAGGGAGTTGTTTAATGATAATTCGGTAATTATTTACTTAAATACTTATTTAAGGCTTTAAAATAATCGTTGATTTTTTGTGAAAAAGGTTTATTTTTGTAAAAAAATTGAAAAATGACAGCACAAATTGATGAAAAAACCTTTAAAAAGGTACTTTATGAATTAATGGTTGAACAACCAGATTATTTTAAAAATCTGCTTCGCCAAATTATAAATGAAAAAAAAGAGGCTCTTTCTGATGAAAAAACAGAAAGACGAAAGCGATTAGAAAAAATCATTGATGAAAACTTCGCTGAATACGATGATGTTTTCAGAGCATTAGCCTAATTATGTATCATGGAATTTTTAGAGAAAACCGATATAATTTTTATTAATAAAAGAACGATTGAAGCTCATGGTGGAAATTTCGTCCCTCCATCCAATCTTCTGAAAGAACAACCTCTCGACTATGTTGTAGAAGTTGTGCAAAGTGAAATGTTTGGAATGCCACTATATCCTGAAATCTCCGATAAAGCTGGCGTTTATCTGTTTAATATCATTTCAAATCATATTTTTACAGATGGGAATAAACGAACTGGCTTAGGTGCAGCCGTTTCTTTTTTAAATTTAAATGGGTTTAGAATTCGTAAAGATTGGAACAATGATGTTGTTTTAGCTTTTGTTCTTAAAGTCGCCTCTGGCGAAAGTACCTTAGACGAATGTCGTGAATGGTTCAAAGAAAACATCACGCCCATTTGACCCCCTCAGTAAAATTCTAAAAAGAATGAGTAATCCAGCTAAAATGCTCGATTACTCATTTTATTTTTGCCAAAAATTAAAGAAATATGACAAAACTAAAAGTCGGCATTGTCCAACAAATCAGTGGCGGCAGCCGTGAAGAAAATATAGAACGCAGTTTGCGTGGTATTGCAGAATGTGCCGCAAAAGGCGCAGAACTCGTTGTTTTACAAGAGTTGCATTGTGGTATCTACTTTTGTCAAGTAGAAGAAACGGCAAAATTCGATATGGCAGAAACGATTCCAGGACCTTCAACCGCTATTTTTGGCGAAGCGGCAAAGCAACACAATATCGTTTTGGTAACATCTCTATTTGAAAAACGGGCAGCCGGTTTATACCACAATACAGCCGTTGTTTTTGAAAAAAATGGCGAAATCGTAGGGAAATACCGCAAAATGCACATTCCTGACGATCCCGCATACTACGAAAAATTTTATTTTACGCCCGGCGATATGGGTTTTGAACCCATCAAAACGAGCGTTGGAACATTAGGCGTACTCGTTTGTTGGGATCAATGGTATCCCGAAGCGGCGCGTTTGATGGCTTTGCGTGGCGCAGAAATGCTGATATATCCGACCGCCATCGGGTGGGAGAGTACGGATACTGAGGGGGAGAAAGCGCGGCAACATGGAGCTTGGGAAACGATTCAGCGCGGTCATGCAGTGGCGAATGGTTTGCCCGTTATTACGGTCAATCGAGTCGGTTTTGAGCCTGATTGGTCGGGCGTGACTAATGGGATTCAGTTTTGGGGGCAGAGTTTTGTTGCGGGGCCACAAGGCGAATTTTTATATAAAGCGTCATCAGATTTAGAAGAAAACGTAGTGATTGAAATTGATAGACAACGAACAGAAGATGTGCGTAGGATTTGGCCCTTTTTCCGAGACCGAAGAATTGATTTTTACGGCGGTTTGACGAAGCGGTATTTGGATTAAGGAAAATATCCAATTATGTAATCTAAATTTATGATTATCAAAGAGTTACATTTGTTTTTATTTTGCGAAAAACAGGGTTGAGCTATTATGGAACATATTGAATTACTGTTATTTTTCTTTGGAATCGCAGCCATTTATGCGAGTGCGGGCTTCGGCGGTGGTTCAAGTTATCTTGCGCTGTTGGCACTATATGGTGTATCAATGACGACGATGCGTCCGACTGCATTGCTTTGCAATATCGTTGTTGTCATAGGTGGCTCATGGCTATTTTGGCGGAGTGGTTATTTGAATTTCAAAAAAATCATACCCCTCAGTATTGCCTCTGTTCCAATGGCTTTTGTCGGTGGGCTTTTGCCGTTGAAAGAAAAAACTTTCTTCATTTTGTTGGGTACAAGCCTTGTAATTGCTGCATTATTGATGTTTTTTCAGAATTATTTCAAAAAAAATGAAGTAGAAACATCTGAAAACACTTCTATACTGAGGGGGTCAATTTTAGGCGGTTCTATTGGTTTTTTGTCAGGTATGGTGGGCATTGGCGGCGGCATTTTTCTATCACCTGTTCTAAATTTGCTGAAATGGGATTCGCCTAAAAACATCGCAGCAACAGCCAGTTTTTTCATCCTCATCAATTCAATTTCAGGTTTGGCAGGGCAATTGACAAAAAATCCACAATTGGATTGGGCTTTCGTCCTCCCTTTGATGTGCGCCGTTTTGCTCGGTGGTCAATTGGGCAGCAGATTGACGACTTTTCGATTCAATCAAACACTTGTACGACAACTAACAGCCATTTTGGTCATGTATGCAGGTGTAAATATATTGTGGAATAATCTTTAAATCAAAATGACATTAGAAATCCTAACATTCGGCATCGCTCGTGACATCATTGGCAGTTCAGTCTTGACCGTAGAAATGACAGAAGGAGCCACTTCCGATGATTTAAAACGGCATATTTTAGCACTTTTCCCGCGTTTTATTGCCCTTTCATCGCTCATGATAGCTGTTAATGCAGAATATGGTAATGAAACGACCGTGCTGAGAGAAGGCGATGAAATTGCTTTAATTCCGCCTGTAAGCGGCGGATAAATAATTGGTAATCAATTATTTACCTTTTAATATTCACCTCCTCCAAAGGAGTTCTTGAACAAAGGAGCCCTTTGGACATTCAGCATTTAAAAATGATTGACATTCAACTTCTTTCTACCCCCCTCAGTATAGCAGCTTGTGAAGCCTTTGTAGCGTCGCCCGAAGTCGGCGGAGCGGTTGTTTTTGTTGGCACAGTTCGGAACAAAACAGGTGCAAAATCGGTCACACGCCTTGAATTTGAGGCTTATGCACCTATGGCTGTGCGTGAAATGGCAAAAATTGCTGAAGGTGCTTTAGCCACGTTTTCGGTTTTTAAAATCAGTATTCATCACCGCGTTGGTATTTTAGATATCGGTGAAATCCCTGTGGTTATTGCCGTTTCAGCACCGCATCGAGGAGCAGCCTTCGATGCCTGTGAATTTTGTATTGATGAATTGAAAAAAACAGTACCTATCTGGAAAAAAGAAGTTTTTGAAGACGGAGAAGTCTGGGTTGCCGCCCATCCATGAAATTTTAATAAAATTTTAACGACACATAATTTTGTTTGAGAAAAGACGTTTTCTAAACATTCTTTCATCATTCATCTTACGATTGTTCTCTCAACCAAGCAGAGACATCTTAAAATCCATCCGCATTTCTATATGACAAATTCTCTACATTTCGCGTTATAAAATTTATTTTTCAACACAAAATGGATGAATCATGTCTAAAATTCTGGCTTTTTGCTGCTCTTTTCTATTACTTTCTAATATTGCTTTCTCTCAAAACTTTGAAGTCGGTCTAACGCTTGGCGCAACCGCTTATAATGGCGATATTGATATTGTAGCCAAAAATGTAGGGTCTGCCGTCAATCCTGCTATCGGTCTTTTGGGTAAATATCGCTTGTCAAACAGATTTTTGGTGCGTGGGCAAATCCTGGTTAGCAGCCTTTCCGCATCTGAAAAAAATCACCCTTCGGCATGGCGTCAAGAGCGCGGGTTGTCCTTTAAATCCAATTTAACTGAAATTTCGGCTTTGCTTGAGTATGAAGTGATTAGTAAAAATCGCTTCACAGGCTTTACTTTTGGCGGTTTGGGTATTTCTTATTTTAATCCAAAACCCGATTTTAACTTACCTAATAAATATATTGATGATGTAAACCCTGATACACAAGGGGATTATAAAAAACATACTTTAATCATACCTCTTGGAGTTGGTTTGAAATATAGCCTGCCCAAAGATTTTTACCTCGCTGCTGAAGCGGGTTATCGGTTTGTATTTACAGACTATCTCGATGGCATTTCAAAAATTGCCAATCCTAAGCGCAAAGATGCCTATTATTATACTGGTTTAACGCTCACCAAAGCATTTGGCGGTGGAAAAGCGGGAGCAAATCGGCAGTTCAAGCAGGGCGATGGGAATTGTCCGAAATTTTAGGATTTTTGATGCTTTATGCGCCTAAAACGAGGCAAAAAGCCTAAAATACTGAGGGGGGTATTTTAGGCTTTTTCATTTATTATGTCTTCAACGTCTTCATGAAAAACATCGTATCAACAGGCATTAATGGATAATTATTAGGTAAATCTAATTTTTGAATTTGGGTAAAACCATTTTTTTCATAAAAGCGATGTGAGGCTTTTAGACGATCAACAGTCCCTAAATACAAAGCTGTCATGTTATTATCCATCGCTTTTTTTTCTAAGATAGAAAACAGCTTGGCTGCAACGCCTTGCTCTTTCCCTCGATAATCGGCTTTTACAAACATCTTTCGGATTGTGCCAAAAGGCTCGCCATTGTCAATCAAAGCAATCGTTCCGACGACCTCGTTTTGTTCATTCATAGCCACCCAAAATTCGCCATTTCGTTGCTGATAATATTGGTCAATAATCAACAAATCGGGTTGGTCTGCTAATGTTACAGGCACTTGAAATTCGTTTTGTTGAATGTTTAATATTAATGTTACAATTTGGTCACAGTAAGCGGGTTCGTATTTTTTTACTTCTATCACGACAAGGTGTTTTATTGATTTTTACTTGAATTATGGCGTTTTTCTTAGATTATTGCTCAAGTTCGGGCGATATACGGAGGGGGGCATCTACTTGTTTTTTAGTCGTAAGATTGGCAAAATAGACTCCAGACAATATCAAAACCAAGCAAGCGATTTGCATCATCGTTATCGTTTCACCATACCAAACACCCCAAAAAATGGCGACAAAAGGAATTGTATATGTGACCAATGAAGCAAAAAGCACATTCGTTCTTTTGAGCAACATATAAAAGAGAATTTGAGCGATGGCTGTGCCAACAACACCTAAAATAATGGAAGCAAAACTGGCTTTTAAAAAAGCAGAATCTGACCACGATGTCTGAAAATAGCCTGTAAAAACAAGGATAAACAACGCAGGAATCGCTAAAATCGGGAAGGCAATTGCAGCAATATTGACCGAACCGACCGAGCCTAAATGCCGCGCAAGTAAATTACCATTCCAACCATAACAGATTGTCGCTATCACAACGAGAAGTGAATAACCGATTTGGTCATCGAGTTTAAATCCATCTTTTTGAATAAAAAGCAAGCATAAACCGACAAAACCGATGAGTACAGCCCCTATTTTCTGTGGTGTTGTCCGCATTTGAAAAAACAAAACGCCTATCAAAATCGCAAAAAGGGGCGATAAGGCATTGACGATACCCGCCAGAGAACTGTTGATATGTTCCTCGGCGATGCAAAACAGAAAGGCAGGAATAAAACTACCAATGGCTGCCGAAGACACAATATACTTCACTTTCCCCTTCGGAATATGCCGAAATTGGCGCAAACCGATGGGTAATAAGACGACGCCAGAACTAAAAATGCGCATTGCTGCAACTTGGTAAGCGGTCATTTTTTCGAGCCCTTCTTTCATCAATATAAAAGAACTGCCCCAGATGAGGGTGAGCACGCCGAAAAGCCCCCAATTCATGATGTTTTTCATGGTGCAAAGCAACGCTGTTTTTTAAGATTCTGTGGTATTTGGTAGGAAAATAATGTCTTGTGATATGCCTGTTTGACTAAAAATACTGATCCGAAGGATTTCTTTGGAAGGAGTATGTGTTACTTGAAATTCCCAAAAAGGTAAACTAAACTTTCCCATTCCTCATTCAAAGACAGATTAGGCATCGTCGTTTTGGCTCGTCTGTACCAATAATTGGCATTCCAAGTATCGCCTTCTTTTCGATGCAAATAGGCGTGTAAACGGTCATATAGTAATGTGCCTTCTCGACTTGAAGCGATGTCGTGAGCCGCCGCCCAATCACCTTGTGCATCATGAAATAAGGCATTCAACAGGATATCTTCGTTGGATGGAAATGAGCCATTGGCTATGCAGTTATCAAATTCAGTACGTGTCATTGAGCTGTTTTAATAAAAAACGTCTTACAAATATATTGATTTTCAAGAATTTGGGTGAAATACTGAGGGGTGCATCATTCATTCAAAACGACTTTTTGAAAATCGGCTAATCGGACACGATTAATTTTCGGAAAACTAATCCGACTAAGTGGGTTATAATGTTTATCATCGCTTACCAAATAATTAGCATTACAGGCAAAGGCGGCATCAACAAATTTATTGTCATCGGGGTCTGTGTCATCAAGTAAGTGCCATTGGAAAAACACTTCGGTTAGATAAATATTCGGCAATTCACGTAAAGAGCGTAAGAAATTTTCAGCAACAGGAAAGCTGTAATGTTCTTTAAGTTTTTCCTCATATTCAAGTAGAATATCATGAGAAATATAGAGGTCAAATCGTTCATCGAGCAGGGCTTCGACAACCCAATGAAAAGGTGAACGGCTTGACAATGCCGAAATCCAAACATGGGTGTCAATCACGCATTTCATCAGTTTCTCCTTTTAGCCATTTGTTCATTAATTCAGGTGTATAGCCTTTTTCGTCCCAAACTTTGTCGGCTTCTACGATGGCTTTTTTCATAAAATAACGTGCTAAATAACGCCTGATTTCTAATAAATCAGCATCGGGAATATTTGTTGCATAGAGTTTTAACAACTCCATTTGCAAATTACTGAACGGTGGGTTTTGAGACATTTCTAATTATTTTTTTACAAAATTACACTTTTTGAACTAAAAAAGTATTGAAAAAAGATAGTTTTCAAGAAAATACTGAGGGGTGCCTCATTCATTCAAAGCCACTCTAAAAGCATCTTTTACAGGCACGTCTTTATCATTATTTTGTTTTTTGAAAAAAGACAACTCTAATAAAGAGGGTTTTCCATTCTTTTTGTGTCACCTCATTTTTGCTGATTAAAAAATCTTTAACCGCAATATTGAAAGGCTTTTTGCTACCACCCATAACATTTAGGCTATAAACGCCGCCTTTTACAGGCATCATATTGTCCTCAAAAGGGTCAAGCGGTTCATCTTTTTGTGCATTTACTGAGGGGGGTATCACAACTCCTTTTGTGTTTTCAATCAACGTAATCTTACTTTTCGTCCAAAGCGGTTGAATCACATAAGTATTGAGTAGCCAAAAGCCGATAAACAAGCCAATGATAATCGCCCCAACAGCGACATTGATTTTATTGATTTTCCAATTATCCGTGTCTGTTTCTACTAGTTTTGTAGCAACTTTTGGCGTTTCTTCTACTTTCGGTTTAGGTTCTTTTTTTACAATAGGCTTTGGTTCAGGTTTGAGGTCAGTCGGTTTCACTGTCTTTGTCTCAACTTTTGGTTTTGGATTCAAAAAAGCATTGGCTTCTTCGATGTATTGACCGTTTGGAAATTTATCGAGATACGCCAACATACCTATACGTGTGCGGGGTGTTTTTGCCCACGTTTCTCTGTCTTCTGCCGCTTCCAAACGTTCTCTTGCTTCATTTCTGTAGGGAGAATCAGTGCTTTTTTGCCAAAATTGAAAATAGGCATCGGCAGTATTGGTGCGTATTGTTCGTTCCCACAAGGCGGTATGTGCCTTTTCAGCCTCTTCTATTTCCAATTGCACGATGCGAGCTTCGGCTTCTTTTCGGTTTATACTGAGGGGGGCGACCAATTGCACCTTTTTCAGCCATAAGAGTAGAAGAATTTGTTTTAGAAAGAAAATACAAATATAAAAAAAATGACTGATTGTAGAGACGTAAAATATTAAATTTCTACTTCAACGCCTTTGCTACTGCTTCATTGCCACTCAATGCGTCACTTGGTTTAGGATGTTCTTTTGTAAAAACGGTCAAATCCTCTGCGGTTAAAATCGTATTAACCGATTCATCAATTTTGCCATCTTTTAAGACTTTATTCAGGTCAAGCCCTAAGTATTTGGCTAAAAAGGGATAAGCGGCTTGACGTTTCGACGGGCCATAATCGTGTTTTTCTGCTGGAAAATGAGCGTTTTCGACCTTGTTTTGAGCATTGTAAAAGCTATAAATGCGTTTGATGTGCGGAAATTCCAAGTCGGGCGTGTGTTTTGTCCAATCGTCGCCATCTGAAATCAACAGCAAAGGTTTAGGTGCAAAGCAAGCAGCAATTTCCACATTTGTTGTCTGATGCGTCGGTCTTTTATGAATCGGCATACCACTTTCACACGTACAACCGCCAAAAAAATAACCCGAAACCATGACCACAGGTACTGAAACAGCGATGCGTTCATCAACCGCCGCTAATAAAAAAGTCTGTGTGCCGCCACCTGATTCGCCTGTAACAGCTATGCGTTTTTTGTCAACATCGGGCAAGTGGCTTAAAAAACTGACCACCGCTAAACTATTGATTAACTGCAATTTAAGTGCCTTATCGATTTTATGATCGCAATATTTTGAATCACCTACGCCCACCATATCGTAAGCAAAAACAACTGCACCCATACGGGCTAAAGTCGCACAGCGTTGTTGTGTGTATTCCTTGTAACGCGGGTCGGGGCCATGACCGTGAGGACATAAAATAGCGGCTGTTTTGCCTTTTATACTGAGGGGGCTATAAAGATTTCCAGTTACATAAATACCATTCAAACTTTCAAATGACACATTCTCAACAGAATAGCCATTCATCAGCCGTTTACTATGAATCGTTATATTTTTCGGCTTTTTATGGCTAATTTTCTTGATTTCAGCACCTTCTAAGATACCTTTGCGAATCAAAGCGGCGCGTTTCTCCCAACTGTTTTTATCGGCATATAGCTTTGCTAAGTCTTGATGAACAGTTACGGCTTGCGCTTCGGTGTAGAACGCCCGTTGCATCAATTCAGGTTTTTCTGGATTGAATTGACTGAAAGCGGTTGTGTAAATGCTCATAAAAATGAGGATGGCAAGGACTGATTTCATTGTTATTATTGTTTAAAATACCTTTTTCAAAAATTCATCAATATACTTCACCGTCGGCGTAAACCACGGTTCAAACAAACAAAAAGAATGAGGCGCATTGGCAAAAGTATGCACTTCTGAATGCGTTTTATAGGCCTCTAATTTTGTCAAATAATCACTACGTCCAGCGTGCATTCTGTCCAAGCTACTGTTTAAAAACAAGGTCGGTGGCGTTTTTTCATTCACATGAGTCAAAGCAGAGCCTTCATGCCAAAGGTCGGGATTTTCGGTTTTTGAATACCCAAACCAATACGTGGCGGCAGAAGTTGAACGGCTGTCGTCGCCTTCGCCTGATTCGGGATGAATGAATGCGAGAATGCCGTCAATATCCACAACAGCATTGACTTTTGTTGAATGTCCAACATTGCCAGAAGTACCTTCAAATTCTGGATTATCACCTGTCGTACCCAATAACGCAGAGAGTTGACCACCCGCCGAAAAGCCGACAGTTGCAATGTGATTGGTATCAATTTTGTACTTTTTGGCATTGGCGCGCATCCAACGCAAAGCCGCTTTTAGGTCATGCACCGCAGCAGGGTAGAGGGCTTCTGTCGAAAGCCGATATTCAGGCGTAAAGCAGACATAACCCAAAGCTGCCAAGTGCTGTGCTAAAGGAATATGTTGCTGCCGATTGCCTGTACGCCAGCCGCCGCCATGTATGATGAGAATGGCAGGGCGTGCTTTTCGCAGCTTTTTCTTAGGATAAAACGCATCGAGCAACAATTTTCGGTCTCCAATTGTATTGTAAACGATATTTTTCTCTTCTCTTACTGAGGGGTATGTTTTGTCAGAAACCCATGAAATCGCCACGTCAGGGTGCGACTTTTTGATGTCGTTGTAAGCCTTAAAAGTGGTATAGCCTGTATCTCTTTTGCCTGTTAAACCTTTTGTGGATTGAGCAAAAAGTGCATGTGTGAATAGAAGGACAGAAGCGATGTGTAGGTACTGGTTCATTTTCTTTTTGTTAAAACACGGATTCCAAAGAATTCCTTTGGAAGGGGGAAATTACACTTTATTCTAAAGTCCGTTGTCTAAAAAATAATGTTTTTAACGAAAAAGAGCGAGTTACATGTAAAAATAAGCGTACTTTAAAGCAAATTTTAAGAAAATCAGCGAAAACCAGTCGCATCTGTTCAATCAGTGGTCAAATCATAAAATCCAATCATAAAATCTAAATCGAATCATCATGGCTTTATACACACTCAAAATCAACGGCAAAGACTACAAAACCGATGTTGCCGAAGATACACCGCTTCTGTGGGTCTTGCGCGACCACATCGGATTGACGGGGACAAAATACGGTTGCGGTATCGCTTCTTGCGGGGCTTGTACGGTGCATATTGACGGACAAGCGATGCGCTCTTGCATGATGCCTGTGTCTGCGATTGCAGCGTCAAAAATTACAACCATCGAAGGTTTATCAGTGAAAGGCGACCATCCGCTGCAAAAGGCATGGGATGAAAAAGATGTGTCTCAATGCGGCTATTGCCAAGCAGGACAAATCATGTCGGCGGCGGCGTTGCTCAAAACCAATCCAAAGCCTTCCGATGCGGACATTGACAATGCTTTGGCGGGTAATATCTGTCGTTGTGGCACTTATCACCGCATTAAAGATGCTGTGAAATTGGCAGCGAAAAAATAATACGCCTATTATCTATTCCTATTCAACAGTTCTCAATTGCCTCCATCTTTAGATGGAGAA
>JAYSQG010000088.1:0-7267 GCA_043721685.1 Saprospiraceae bacterium
AAAATGGAAAGGTTATACGGGCAAAGCGATTACCGATGTGGTCAATATTGGTATCGGTGGCTCGGATTTGGGTCCCGTGATGGTAACGGAAGCCTTGAAACCTTACAGTAATCACATCAAAGTGCATTTTGTTTCGAATGTAGATGCGACGCATTTGGCGGAGGTTTTGAAGGTAATTAACTTCGAAACAACGCTTTTCCTCATTGCTTCCAAGACTTTTACGACGCAGGAGACAATGGCAAACGCACATTCTGCCCGTAAATTCTTTCTCGAAGAAGCGAAGGACGAAGCGCACATCAAAAAGCACTTTGTGGCATTGTCAACCAATGAAAAATCAGTCGTTCAGTTTGGTATAGATGCCCAAAATATGTTCGGATTTTGGGATTGGGTCGGTGGACGTTATTCGTTGACATCTGCCATTGGTTTGTCTATTGCTTTGAATATTGGTTTCGACAATTTCAAAAAGCTCTTAGAAGGTTTTTATGCCATGGATAAACACTTCCAAACCACAGCTTTTGAGAAAAATGTGCCTGTTTTGCTGGCTTTAATTGGCGTTTGGTACGTCAATTTTTTCAATACCGAATCAGAAGCGATTTTGCCTTATGACCAATATATGCACCGTTTTGCCGCTTATTTTCAACAAGGCAACATGGAAAGTAACGGCAAATGCGTGGACAGAAATGGCGAAGAAGTCACTTACCAAACAGGACCCATTATTTGGGGCGAACCAGGCACAAATGGACAACATGCCTTTTATCAACTCATACATCAAGGTACACGTTTGATTCCTTGCGATTTCCTTGCACCAGCCATCAGTCATAATCCGATTGGTGAACACCACACGGTGTTATTATCCAATTTTTTCGCTCAAACACAGGCTTTGATGATGGGCAAAACGGCAGAACAAGTGACCGCAGAATTTGAAAAAGCGGGTAAAAAGCCCGCAGAATACGAAAAACTCGTCCCTTTTAAAGTTTTCAAAGGCAATCGTCCGACCAATTCGATTTTATTCAAAACGCTTGACCCACGCACTTTGGGCACTTTGGTGGCACTTTATGAGCATAAAATCTTTGTACAAGGCGTGATTTGGAATATTTTCAGTTTCGACCAATGGGGCGTTGAATTGGGTAAACAATTGGCGAACAATATTCTGCCAGTACTGAGGGGGGATGAAGCAGTTAATAAATTCGATAGTTCAACGAATGGGTTGATAAATGCTTGGAAAGAGATGAAAAAGTAAATTGTTAAATGGATATATGGTTGTATTGTTCGGTTAAAAGCAAGAGAATCATTTATTCATTCAAAGCCAGTTTTTACTTGTAATTGGGTGAAAACTGGCTTTTTTATTGAAAATACTGAGGGGAGAATTGGAATAACTCAATCTTTCGGCTTTTCCTCACCTTCAATTAAAGGGCTTTGTTCACGGTCTTTTAGGTTCAAAAAATTATTTGTTGACACAACCGACTTTCCCAATTCTTTTTCAAAATTCATCCGAGCATTTCCTGCCATCGTACCGCCTTTGATTGCGGCTACTTGATTGTCTTCAAAGCCTTGTACGTCTTTGTCAACAACAATACTGCGTGTGGCTTCTTCACCTAATGCCGAAAAAATAAGTTCAAAATTCGTCATGTGGTCACGCAGGTTTTGTTTTTCCAACCCTTTGATTTGACCATGTTCTTTTGGCGTTAAACCGAAAGTCGCTTTCGAGATTTCAGCCGTTAAAATCGAATATTCAACCCCTTCTTTGATGCCCCGTTTTTGCCATTCTGCGGTCAATTCCTTGCGAATACGGGTACTTTTTTCTCTATAACCAATCCAATCATCGGGATATCCTTTTGCTTTGTAAATCTCTCGGGCACGTTCAAAAGCAAGTTCAGGGTTTTCAGTTTCCTCAATACGTTCTTTGCCCACTTGTGCCAACCACATTTTCAATGGCTCGGCTTTTGGTGATGGAACGGACATGATGATGCGGAAAATTCCTTCTGTGTTAGAACAGTCAGTAAGGCGTTTACGTCCGTCAGTGGCAGGTAATTTCAACTGTACGCAAAAATCGTACAGTTGCCCACTTTCTTTTTCATCACGTCGTTTTAAATCTGTCCAATAACGGCGTGGTGTTGTTGAATCAGTTAGAACCTCAATGATGTCAACAACTGAAAAATACCATTGTTCTTCATGCCAAACTTTACGAATGGGTTTGCGTTCAAAAGGGATAAGATTTTCTGCCATGATGTTTTAAATTTAGGTAAAATTATAGTTTTCAATGAATGATAAAGGTAGGTATTTTTGAAAAAAAAAGCCTGAATTTCATTTGTTGTAAAATTCAGGCCCTTTTTAGGTTTTATACTGAGGGGGTACTCAACGTCCAAAATCGTCTTGAACCCTTACAATATCGTCCTCATCTGAAGGGTTTTTAGGGTCAGTATGTTGCCAAATTTCAGCAATAATGCCCCAATCATCTAAGCCAACAAGACGGTGACGCTCGCCTTGTTTCAAATTAATAATCGTTCCCAAAGGCATCTTTTGTAGTTCCGTCTGTTCATCCGTATCGCTGACGATGACTCCTGCTACACCCCCGACAACCTTCCAAATTTCAGCGCGACGGAAGTGATATTGCCACGACAAACGCTTGTGTGGTGCAACCAACAATATTTTTGGACTTAATTTTTCATAACCTGCAAAATCGGCAACCGATAAATGCGGGAAATAAGTGGTGATAAACTGAGGGGCTTGAGATTCGTCAATGACGAAAAAGCCGCCCCACGGGCGTTGGCGGTCTTGTTTGTCAATACGAAAACCTAATTTTTCGACTTCTTTTTCAATCTTATTAAAGACGATACTTCTTTCTGAATCCATAATTTTTTGCCTTAACGTTTAATTTAAGGTGCGAAAGTACGCTCAAAAGACAAAAATTAAAACTCTAAGCGGGTATAAATACTGAGGGGGGCAATTTTTTATAAAAAAATGTGTCAAAAAGACACAAAAATTAAAATCGGTTTTTACCTTTGTTTCAAGTTCTAAAATCACGTAAAAATTACAATTCTTAGAATAAATAGTAGATTATTCATTTTTAAAGTCTAACGCAAAGGCATTTTATGACCCAATACGAACACACAACACGCCTTTTAGTGGCAACAGACTGTATCATTTTCGGCTTCGATGGTGAGGAAATGAAACTGCTCGTCATCAAAAGAAATTTTGAACCGCAAAAAGGAAAATGGTCTTTGATGGGCGGTTTTGTCAATGATGATGAGGATTTGGCGCATGGCGCAGAGCGTATTTTGTACGATTTGACAGGTTTGACAAATATCTATGTTGAACAATTAGGCACATTTGGAGAGGTCAATCGAGACCCTGTTGAGCGCACGATTTCGGTTATGTTTTTTGCACTCATCAACATTCATGACCACGACGAAGCAGCCGTAAAAGTACATAACGCCCATTGGATTAGCTTAAAACACAAGCCAAACCTGATATTTGACCATGACAAAATGGTTGAAAAAGCATTGGAACACTTGCGTTATAAAGCCGCTTTGCATCCTTTGGGTTTTGAATTATTGCCTGAAAAATTCTCTATTCCGCAATTGCAAAAGCTGTATGAAGCGATTTATGATATGAAGTTGGACAGGCGGAATTTTAGTCGTAAAATTTTGTCCACAAAACTATTGATAGATACGGGTGAAAAAAATGAGCAATCGGCGACTAAAAAAGCGATTCTCTATAAATTGGATAAAGTGCGTTATGCCGATAAATTCCACTCGTTTTGGCATTTTATGCCCGATCCTGTGATGTGATACTGAGGGGTACAAAACACATAAAATGATAAAATGAATGTACTATTTCATACAACAACGGCTATTGGTGTTGCGGTTTTGTTAACAGACACGAAGAAAATTGAGCAATCAAAAACTATTAAAGAAGTATGCATAACAAGTATTACCGTTTTTATTGCAAGTGTTTTTTCTCACGGTATATTGGATTATATGCCTCATTGTTATCCAATTAATTCTAAGATAGATGCTATCCTTAGTTTATTTCTGATTTTGGTTCTTACTTTTTGGTCAAATAAGAAATATAGAATGATAGTAGGGCTTTCTTTTTTTGGGTCAGTGTTTCCAGATTTAATTGATTTGTCTCCCAGCATAATCAATAAACTATTGAGAGTTAATCTTCCAATAATTGATAAGGTTTTTCCATGGCATTGGCATCAATATTCGGGTTCTATTTATAATGGTGAGTGTGTTGTTTCAATGTTAAATCACAGTCTTTTGATTATGTCAGTATTCATAATTTGCTGGTGCAGATGGCATAATTTTAAAAAAATATTTAATGTGCTATAAAATTGACTTAACCAATGCTGAATGTCCATTTTGACCCATTTCCAACACTCACAACCGACCGTTTTGTGTTGCGACAAATCAGCCAAGACGACGCAGAAATGATGTTTGAAATGCGGTCTGACCGAGAAATGATGGCGTATATTCCGAGACCATTAGCCAAAACGATGGAGGATGCCACGGCATTGATTCAAACGATGCTCGATGGTGGAGAGAAAGGCGAGAGTTTTCTTTGGGCTATATCATACAAAAACGATACAAAACTGTTGGGTACAATCGGATATTATCGTTTGAAACCAGAGCATTATCGGGCAGAAGTCGGCTATCTCTTGCATCGTGATTATTGGCAAAAAGGCATTATGTATGAGGTTTTACAATCGGTTTTAGAATTTGCTTTCAAGGACATGAATTGTCACTCAATTGAAGCGATTATTGACCCGGACAATGTGGCTTCGGCTCGTTTGCTTGAAAAATGTGGGTTTGTGAAAGAAGCACATTTTAAGGAAAATTGCTTTTGGAATGGGCAGTTTTTGGATTCGGTGGTGTATTCCAAACTCAAAATATAAAATAACTATTTTGGGCTGACACGAATTACACGAAATTATAATGAAAATATTTTATGACTTTCTATATCTGAATAATTAGAAAACCAATTCGTGTAATTTGTGAAATTCGTGTCAGCTAAATAGTTGCAACCTGAAAATACTGAGGGGGTACTCCTCCTTTTTTTAAACAGATAATGTGTCATATCAACACTAAAAAATTCATCATTTATATTTCATCATTCATCATTAAAAAATTATGTTGGATTTAAAGAAACTCGAAGTTTGGTTCGTCACAGGCAGCCAACATTTATACGGCGAAGAAACGCTGAAAACCGTAGCAGAACATTCAAAAACGATAGCAAATGCCTTGAATGTATCGGATAAAATCCCTGTGCAAGTCACTTTCAAACCTGTTGTAAAAACGCCTGATGAGATTTACAAGATTTGTCAAGCGGCGAATACCGACCCGAATTGTATCGGCATCGTGGCGTGGATGCACACGTTTTCACCTGCCAAAATGTGGATTCGGGGCTTGCAAGCCTTGCAAAAACCGATGTGTCATTTGCATACACAATTCAACCGCGATATTCCGTGGGGCGATATAGATATGGATTTTATGAACCTCAATCAATCGGCACATGGCGACCGAGAGTTTGGTTTTATGATGACCCGTTTGCGGTTGAATCGAAAAGTCGTCGTCGGTCATTGGGCAGACCCCTCAGTACATGAGCGTCTGAACGTATGGATGCGGGCGGCTGCGGCTCGTTTTGATTGGCAAGGTGCCAGATTCTGTCGTTTTGGCGACAATATGCGTCAAGTTGCCGTTACAGATGGCGATAAAGTAGAAGCAGAAATGGCATTTGGTTACACCATTGATGGCTACGGCGTAGGTGATTTGGTTGAAAAAGTCAATGCCGTTAGCGATAGCGATATTGATAAACTCGTTGCGGAATATGACGAAAGCTACGTTTTAGCGGCTACTTTACGCAAAGGTGGTGCACAACACAGTTCGTTGCGAGATGCCGCAAAAATCGAAATTGGAATGCGCTTTTTCCTTGAAGAAGGCAATTTCAAAGGTTTCACTGATACCTTCGAGGACTTGCATGGTTTGTTGCAACTCCCTGGCATTGCAACGCAACGCCTTATGGCTTCGGGTTATGGTTTTGGCGGCGAAGGAGATTGGAAAACGTCCACAATAGTACGTGCCGCAAAGGTTATGGCAAGCGGCATGGCAGGCGGCAATTCATTTATGGAGGACTATACTTACCATTTTGACCCTCAAAACAGCCTCGTTTTAGGCTCACACATGCTTGAAATTTGCCCATCCATCGCCAAAGGCAAACCGACTTGCGAAATTCATCCGTTGGGTATTGGTGGCAAAGCCGACCCTGTGCGCTTGGTTTTTGACGTATCAGGTGGCGCAGGATTGAACGTGTCGTTGATGGACATGGGCAACCGTTTCCGCTTATTGGTCAATGAAGTTGAAGCCGTTGAACCGTTTGAAAAGCTGCCTAAACTGCCCGTCGCAAGGGTTTTATGGAAACCATTGCCCGATATGGCAACCGCTTGTGCCGCATGGATTTATGCAGGTGGCGCACACCACACCGTTTACAGTCAGAATTTAACAACCGAATATTTTGAAGATTTTGCGGATATGTTCAACATCGAAACGGTGGTCATTGATGCTAAAACCGACTTGCGTTCCTTGAAAAATGAATTGCGGTGGAATGAGGTTTATTATCGCTAAATTCAAATGAAACACATAGGTGCTGTGTGAATAACCAAGCAAAAACGCTTTTTTTATAGAAAAACAATAAGAAAAATAGTCGCATCACAAGCGAAACGGAAACTAAATTCATCACAATTAAAAACGCTTCTATCATGCAACAAAGTTTTGATACTTTAGATTGGTCAGTCATTATTGGCTATTTTATTCTACTTTTAGGCATAGCTTTTTGGGTTATTAAACAAGAGAATAAGAATACAGAAGACTGCTTTTTGGCGGGGCGTAGTATTGGCTGGTTTGTCGTTGGTGCGTCAATTTTTGCGTCAAATATTGGTTCTGAACATGTTGTAGGCTTGGCGGGTGCCGGTGCCGGTGGTAAAATTCCGATGTTGATTTATGAGCTTCATGCTTGGTTGGTGTTGGCTTTGGGCTGGGTTTTCCTACCTTTTTATCTCCGAAGTGGCGTTTTTACGATGCCAGAGTTTTTGGAACGTCGATTCAATTCAAAGGCACGTTGGTTTCTCACAACGTTTTCGTTATTGGCATATATTATGACCAAAGTTTCGGTAACGATATACGCGGGCGGTATAGTCATTTCGTCGCTTTTTCATATTGATTTCTGGTTTGGCGCATTGCTGACGGTTGTACTGACGGGGGCTTAT
>JAYSQG010000089.1:0-24378 GCA_043721685.1 Saprospiraceae bacterium
CGTATGAAGTTGATTGTGGTAGGAGACAGTGGAACGATTGGGAATGATAAATTTTATAAATCGTTTTTGGAGTATGCCGATACTGAGGGGTCTTACCGGTCGGCTTGGGAATTTATGAAATGACGCCGAGCTGCGGTCGGTGCAAATCATTCGCTTTTTTTTGTAATAAAAGTTTATATTTGTTCAGAAATTTAAAAATCAATCAAAATGACAACATTATCATTGGAGTTGAAAGACGCAGAAAAAAGTCAAATAAAAATCTGGGTAGAATATTTAAAATCACTGGATTTTGTCCAAAATATTAAGGAAAAAGAGGAGGTGCGACCTTATTTGTCCATTGATGCAATCAAAGAATTGTACCCCAATCAATGGGTTTTATTAGCCGATGCACAAGCAGAAGGTATAAATATATTGGGTGGTCGTGTTATTTTGAATGCACCTGATAAACATCAATTGGCTTTAAATGGACGTGATTTGGTAAAAGAATATCAGCAAGTACGACACTATTTTACAGGTGAACGTCCACACCAAAAGCATATAGGGCTTATCATTAGACAAACTTCCACCAAATGATAAATAAGTTTAATTTCCACTTAACCGACGATGATGCCTTAATTCTCGTTGAAGCCTCCATCAAAGGTTTTCCTTTAATTTTAGCCTTAGATACTGCCGTTTCGCAAACGGTTATAGACTGGAACGCCTTGTTTTTAGCGGGTTGCCCAATTCCGATGGAAAAAGATTTCCAAAATACTGTTCCTGTTGAAACCGCTTCGGGCGTTATGGATGTGCCTGTTTTTGCGATAACAGAGTTCAATGCTTTGGGCATTAATAAAACAGATTTTTCTGTTCTTACCTATGATTTTTTAGCAAAAGGTTTGACAAGTCCTTATGATGGCGTGTTGGGCATTGATTTTTTTCGTCAACAAGGTGTTTTGACTATTGATTTTGTGGGAGAAAAATTGTGGTTCATTCAGAAGTAAAAAAGAAGAATTTTTCGGTTAGGCAACATACACCGACCGCAGGTCGGCGTTACTCATCAGGCTTCAAATTTAGCCGTATCGCTAAATCCTTTACCAACGGATTCACTTCCATCATCAACATCAATTTATCACGTGGCGTGAGGTATTTTCTAAGCTGTACAGACTTCGTTTCTGGCAATGCTAAGGATTCATCATAGACGATTTCAAGCAGTAATTCCGCATCATTGAGGTCAAAACGAAGGAAATCTGCCAACCGAAACTCTTGTTGAATGATGCCCACCATTAAAGTTGAGCCAACTTTGGCAGTGACTTTTTTAAGTTTTAATGCTAAATTGGCGGATTGCAAAGCGGCTTTTGTAGAAGGTGATTCATGCGTTTCAGCATATTTTTGCCACGATTCCTTTAAGTTCGCTACGCTTAGTTTTGAAACACTCTGTTTCAAAATATTCTCTTCTTCTTCAATTTGTGCAGCAATGGCTTCAAGCGAACCAATTTTCATAGACGAACCAAAGCTACTCGTTGCCGCATTGGTACTCGTTGAGGTACTCACTTTGCCACTTGGAACGGCAGGTCCGGGCGTTTCTTCGCTTTTATTTAAGGGTGGAATGGGTTCTTCAGCAGTGGAAATAGGCGTTTCGACCTCTTTATACTGAGGGGGTGCTTGACTGCCTGAACGAGGGGTTGTAGTGGTGCTTTTAGTCTATAATTTGCTCCCTACATTAGTTTTTTTTTCAACAAGCATCTGTTGCGGCATAGCCGAAAGGTCAACGGCACGACCAATATAGGTCATTTTTATCAACGCCATTTCAACGTGCAAACGCTTGTAACGTGCCATTTTGTAGTTAACATCACAATCATTACACAAATTAAGAGCCGTCAAAATGAAGGACGTAGAAGACAAAGCGGCTTGGTTTTGATACCGTTGTTTCAAATTTTCACCGACTTCCAAAAGTTGTAAAGTTTGTAAATCTTTAGAAACCAATATATTACGCAAGTGTTCTGCCAAACCGACAATAAACGTATCGCCTTCAAAACCGCGACGCATCACGTCTTCGAAAGTATTCAATACTGAGGGGAGGTCTTCGGACAATAACGCATCGGTCATTTTGAAAAAATAATCGTAATCCAATACGTTTAAGTTTTCAATGACATCGGCATAGTGAATCGTATTGTCAACGCTTGCCGAAACAATTCGGTCAAATATCGAAAGTGCATCACGCAAAGCACCGTCTGCCTTTTGAGCGATAATATGGAGCGCATCAGGGTCGGCTGTGATACCTTCTGCTACGCAAATAGTTTGTAGATGAGAAAGAATATCGGGTATCTGAATCCGCCTAAAATCAAAGATTTGACAACGAGAAAGAATTGTTGGAATGATTTTATGCTTCTCTGTCGTCGCTAAAATGAAGATAGCATGAGCGGGCGGTTCTTCCAAAGTTTTCAAAAAAGCATTAAAAGCCGACGATGATAACATGTGTACCTCATCAATAATAAAAACTTTGTACTTACCTTGCTGCGGTGGTATGCGCGTTTGGTCAACAAGCGAGCGTACATGTTCAACCGAATTGTTTGAAGCCGCATCGAGTTCAAAAATATTAAACGAGGCACTTTGACTGAACGCGCGACAAGAATCACACGTGCCGCAAGCCTCAAAATCGGGCGTGCGATTCGTACAATTCAGTATTTTTGCTAAAATACGTGCATTCGTTGTTTTGCCGACCCCGCGAGGACCACAAAACAAAAAAGCGTGGGCAATATGGTCAGTCCGCAACGCATTTTTCAAAGTTTGCGAGACGTGTGCTTGTCCAACGACATCAGAAAATTTCTGTGGACGGTATTTTCTTGCGGATACGATAAATTCGCTCATGGCGCAAAACTACGGAATTAAATGTCCACCAAAAAAAGTTTTTTTCCACATTTTGCAATAATTTGTTTGTTTTTTTGGGCCCTTCTGCACGAAGTTTTGCGTTTGTAGTGTCGGGGTGATTTGGAATCACCCCGACACTTAGTCTGTTTAAAAAAAAGTGCCTATATCGCAGAGCAAAAAAATTACTGTAAATTCGCAAAAAAATTCGCTTTATGACTCAATTACAATCCTTTACTTTTAATCCTTTTTCTGAAAATACCTATATCATTTTTGACGACGAAACACGTGAAGCAATCGTCTTCGACCCAGGCTGTTACACAACAAATGAACGTAAGTTGCTCAAAAAATTTATAGACGATAATCAATTGATTATCAAACGATTAATCAATACGCATTGCCATCTTGACCATGTTTTTGGCAACCCATTTATCATTGAAACCTATAATGTGCCTTTGGAATGTCATCGCGCTGAACTACCCATTTTAGCACGTGTCGAAGCTGCGGGAATGATGTTTGGCACACCTGTTCCGCCGCAAGAAGCCCCCTCAGTATTCATCGAAGATGGTGATGTTATTACGCTTAGTGGCATCGAACTTAAAGCCATTTTAGCACCCGGACACTCGCCTGGCAGCTTGTGTTTTTATGATGAAAAAAATAAATTTTTGATTGGTGGCGACGTGCTTTTCTTTGGCAGCATCGGCAGAACCGACTTGCCAGGTGGCAATCATGGACACCTTATCAACAGCATCCAAACCCGTTTGATGCCGTTGCCTGACGATGTAAAAGTCCATTCTGGACATGGACAACCAACGACGATTGGACGTGAAAGACGCTCTAACCCTTTTTTAAATTAGCAAAATGGAACGAAAAACTCTTGCGTATCGCCATTCAACCATCAGCTACCTGCGTTTCGGCACAGGCGATCGGTTGCTTTTGGCATTCCACGGCTTCGGCGATAGAGCGGCGATGTGGTTGAACGTGCGCGAGGGTTTTTCGACAGAATTTACGGTTATTGCCATTGGTTTGCCTTTTCATGGACATACAGAATGGCGGGAAGACGTTTTTCGTAGCCGCGATTTTGAAGCGATTGTTCAAGAATTACTAAGAATTGAAGGTAAAGAACGGTTCTCGTTGGCGGGTTTCAGCTTTGGTGCAAGGATTGTTCAACGTTTGTTTTTTAGGTTTCAACACCGCATTGACCATATTTTGCTTTTTGCGCCTGATGGTTTTGGTACAAAATGGATGTTTGAAATCACGATGATACCACGATTCATCCGTCGTTTTACAAAATGGTTGTTGAATCGTCCGAGTTGGTTTGTGCGTATTTTGACCTTTTTTTATGACCATAAACTCATCAATCGTTTTGTTTATTCATTCACTTACAATCATTTAGGTCGTGCAGAACGACGTGAACGACTGTTTTCTTATTGGCTTTCGATGGATGATTTTGTGATAAAACCAGAGCGTTTTAAAACGAAATTGGTAAAAAGTGGTATTCCAACGGATATTTTTTTTGGCAAAAATGACGACATAATACCTCTCAATAGTGGTACATGGTTGGCAAAAAAAGCACCTAATATCCGCCTTCATATCGTCGAAGATGGACATAAATTGGTCAATGAAAAACGGAATGATGAATTGAAAGCCATTTTTCCGCCGCCTGTTTTGACCTCATAAATCGTTTTGCCTACTCAAAATATCACCCCCTCAGTAATCCACAGCAAATGACTATTCGTGGATAAACCTGTGGATAAACCATTGTTATCCACATATTGCGTCTTATTACGGCTTCCTCTGTCGAATCAAAGCATCTTTAGAACTTAAAATCATTTCAATCTGTCATGAAGCATCGCATCTTTTTTCTTATTTTCTTTTGGGCAATGACAACATCTTTAGGGAAAGCCCAAACGTATTCAGAATACGGCACAATGCTCCGTTTTTCCTTGAAAAATGCGCCATTTCCCCACCCTAAACGGGCAGACGGACATACCTATCAAAACCAAAAATTTCCATCAAAACTGCATTATCAAGACAGTTCTGTCCTTGTTTTTATCCCAAAAGGCTATCATTTTTCTACAAAAACAGACATAGTTGTGCATTTTCATGGTTGGTACAACTATATTGACAGCCTTTTGTCCACGTTCAAACTCATTGAACAATTGGAAAAGTATGGCGTTTGGTTGCAACAAAAAAAGGCTCGTTTGGTCAATTTTTATACAAAAGAAGGCGGCACTTACGCCACTTCACTTGACTTCGCAATAGACATCGAAGCGTGGCATTTGCAACTATGGGAAGGCGATGAAAAGGATTTGACAGACGAAATGCTTAGAGTCAACCAAATTTTTAATATTTTTACGCCCCTTGAACACAATGATGTTTTGTCAAAAACAAAAATGTTCCAGCGTTTGCTGTCAACAAGTCCTTTTTTAAAACGATAAATGATGTTAAAAATAAAAGTCAAAGCAAGTCAGATTACGAACCTCACCGATGCTCGTTATTTTGCCGCCAAAGAAGTTGAGTGGTTGAGTTTTAATTTTACGGAAGGGTCTGAAAATTATATTGACCCAATGAAGGCAAAAGCCATGTTTGAATGGGTGCATGGGCCACACATCGTCGCTGAGTTTGATGGGTTTTCGGCGACAGATATTAACTTTTATACTGAGGGGTATCAATTGAGTCATGTTCAAGTGGGTATGAATACAACAGCCGCAGAGGTTTTTGAGCTTAAAGCACCGTCAATTATCAAAGAAATCAATGTGGAAGCAGCTTCAAACGCTGACATACTGAGGGGTCTGATGCGTCCGTTTGCAACATCCGTAGAGGCGTTTCAACTCAATTTTGAAAAAAATGGATTGGACTTTTTGAGCCTTAAAAATCCCAATTCTTTGATTTCGGTTAACGATTTGAAGGCTCTTTGCAGTGAGTTTAAAATTATATTAGCGATTGATTTTCAAACGATTATGTTAGAAGAATTGCTTAGTATGAATCTTTACGGTTTAAGTTTACAAGGCGGTGAAGAAGAAAAAGTAGGCGTAAAATCGTTTGATCAATTAGATGATATTCTTGAGAAATTAGAAATTGAAGAATTTTAAAAACAGGACGGGACAATGTTAGGAAGATTTGAAATCTTCCTAACATTGCGTACCGACTAACATGAATACCTATTTCATACTTTTATAAATCGCCTCGCCCACTTCCGTCCGAATATTCAATGTGCCAATCTTACCATTGTCACGTGTTGGATAAACCCGATTGGATAAAAACACATAAACGATATTGTATTTCGGGTCAATCCAAGTAAAAGTGCCTGTAAAACCTGAATGTCCATAACTTTCTGGCGATGCCGATTGAGGTCCATTGGTTATTTTTTTATTAAAATCCAATTTATCGAAAGCAATGCCACGACGGTTATTGAGCGATGGAAATTGATATTTTGTACAAGAATCAATGACCGAAGGTTTGATAAATTGCTGCCCACCATAAGACCCTTTTTGCAGATACATTTGCATCAATTTCATCAAGTCATTGGCATTGCCAAAAAGCCCTGCATGACCTGAAATGCCATTCAATAAAGCTGCCCCTTCATCGTGTACATGCCCATGAATGAGCGTTTTACGGAACAGAGAATCATATTCAGTGGGTGCAATTTTAGATTTATCATAAAAACGCAAAGGGTTGTATGTCAATGAATTAGCACCGATGCTTTTATACGTTTTCTTCAAATAAGTCTCCCAATCCGTACCCGCAATTTTACCCATCATATCTGGATATGTGTAGTAATGCAAATCACTATATACATAACCTTGTTCGGGTTTGAGCGGTGAGTCTTTGATGTCTTTAAAAAGGGTAGGTTTGTAGTCTTTACTCAACCACATATTCTCTGTAATTTCAATAGGATACTGAGGGGTCTGTTTGTCCGAAAAAGTATTGGGCAACCATGTAATAGAGGTGGCATTGAAGGTCTCTTTCCACATATTTTTATCCGTCCGAATAGCTTGTGCTATTTTAGCATCTCTTTTTTTCTTTCCACCAAAAAGGCGTTGAAAAAAACCGAGACGGAAATTTTGAGCGTATTTTTCCTTGAAAACACGACTCTTTTTAACCGTTTCAACAGAATCAATCAACTCTGTCCAAAACGGAATCCAGGCTTTTAAACCTGCTTTATGAGTCAACATATCTCTAAAATGCAAATTGGCTTTGTTGGAGTTTGCAAAATCAGGATAATAATCTGAAAATGTTTTGTTAAAATCAAACTTGTTTTCACTCATCAATTGCATAACCGCCAAAGCCGATGTAGAGATTTTTGTTACAGAAGCCAAGTCATATAAATCATCCATTTTGACCCTGCCTTGCGCTTCTTTGCTTGATTTTTCTCCTAATTTCCCTTTAAAACCTTCATCGTAATTGGTTCTCACTTTTTCATCCATCACATCATTTTTGTTGCCCGTATTATTTGTCATTGCGAGGGACGAAGCAACCGAGGGGGTGCTTTTTTCCGCTTCTTCATACGTGTGATAGCCATAATTTTTTTGATAAATAACCCGTCCATCTTTCGCAATTTGAACGACTGCCCCGGGATAAGCCTTTTCTCTCAAACCTAAATTGACAACTGAATCCACCTTAGAAATCAACAAACGGCTGTCAATGCCCACCATTTCAGGAATGCCATACGCCAAACGACCCATTGCTTTTGTCGAAATACCCATGCCTAAAACGTAATTTTTATTGACCGTCACAGGCAAACGTCCTTCCATCGGAATCGCTCCAAAAACCGCTTGACCTGCCGCTTCTTCTACATAATTGGTCAGTTGATACGCCATAACAACAGCTTTCGCATCAGAAATGCCTTGAATTTTGTCCAAAGAGTATGGATTGCCAAAAATAACCATGACCGATTTTCCAAATTTTGTCAATAAATCAAGAGCTTTTTGATTGCTGTTTGTTAAGCCATATTGCGCGCCTGGACGCACATTTTGGAGATGAACACCGATGAGAATGAGGTCAAAATTTTGGGTTTCATCAACCACCTTTTGAATCGCTGAATCGGACGCATTGATGGGTATATAATAAGGTGTAACGTTCGTGTAATTCTGCGCCATTTTTTGAAAAGCGGTCACATCGTTTGCATCAACAGAAACGGCAGCGATGCGTTGCGTCAAATCTTTAATCGGCAGCATCTCGTTGTCATTTTTTATGAGCGTCAACGACCCCTCAGTCATTTGGCGGTTCAAAAGGTCAGATTGAATTGGATTAAGGTCTTGCACCAAACCTTCAATTTTTATCGGTTTATATTTATCCAAACCAACCCATGATTTCGCCATTAAAATTTTGCGGACATGGTTATCGAGGTCTTTTTCAGTCAAAAGTCCTTTGGTAAAAGCCTCTTTGACGGCTTTAAATGCTGTTGGCACGTCTTCAAAAGTTTCTATCACGTCATTACCCGCCAAAATCGCTTTAACAATCGCTTCCCCATTTGGAAAATATTTGACCGCACCTTGCATATCCATCGCATCTGTAAATATCAAACCTTTGAAACCCAGCTCCTTTTGCAGCAAATCGGTGATGATTTTAGGCGACATCGTTGACGCTAAATTTTTAGTAGAATCCAAAGAAGGAATACTCAAATGCGCTGTCATTATACCCGATAAACCGTTGTTAATCAACTCTTTAAAGGGATACAATTCGACATTGTCCAATCGTGTTTTGTCGTGTGTAATGAGTGGTAAATCGTAATGTGAATCCACGCCTGTATCGCCATGACCTGGGAAATGTTTTGCCGTGGTAATGATTCTTTGGCTTTGCATTCCGCGCATATAAGCGAGTGCTTTGCGGGTCACATTCATTTTATCTTCTCCAAAAGAGCGAAAATTAATGACTGGATTATTTGGATTATTATTAATATCAACAACAGGTGCATAGTTGACATGAACGCCCATTCGGTTGCATTGTCGCCCGACTTCTTTGCCCATTTCTTCAATCAATGCTTCATTTTGTGGCATCGCACCCAAAGCCATTTGATAGGGGAAACGCACCGTACTATCGAGCCGCATCGCCAAACCCCACTCGAAATCCATACCGATTAACAAGGGAATCTTAGAAATCGCTTGCAAATCATTGACAATTTGCGCTTGTACCGAAGGCTGTCCTGCAAAAAAAGCTATGCCGCCGAGATGGTATTCTTTGACCCATTTTTTCAACTTTTCAGGGTCATAACCTTTACCGCTGTAATTGCCACGTGGCATGAACAGTTGACCGATTTTTTCGTCAATGGTCATGTTTTTGAGCGTATTTTCAACCCAAGTTGTTTGGTTATTGCTTAGGAAATCAGGTGCTTTTTGAGCCATAACACTCTGTATTAGGCATAAAAGAGAGAAAATTGTAATGATTCGCATGGTTTGATTAGTTCTAAAATTGAAGAATTAAAAGACAAAAAGAAGCGTCAAGTTCGCAAATTGAGTGCATCTTTTTGCTTAAAAAGCATAAAAAACCCGAATTTTTCTATAAATGAAAAATTCGGGTTTGAGTCGTATTTTATTTTGGTCGCTAAGGAATAGTGGAAAAATAAATTGCTAAACTTTATTTTGCAAAGTCGTTGAAAATCAAAGGCTTACAAATTCATCATTCATCATTTATAATTCATCATTTCCTAATTATGCTTCAGCTGCAGGTGTTTCCGTTGCTGGCTTAACTACTGGTGCGCCTGTTTCTTTCACTTTTTTCGGACGGCTTTTGCCATGTGAACCTAAAATGATTTTGCCACGCTTAGACCTTTTGTCTCCTTTACCCATTGTTTTATTTATTTATTTTATGAAAAAATGCATTTTTTTAAAAAGAGTGCAAAAATAGGCTTTTTATAAAGGAATTGTCAAAAAGGTTACATTTTTTTTATCACATACTTGGTTGACACGAATTTCACGAATACACGAATTAATATTTTTTTAAAATTATTGCTTTTCTTGAAACACATCAAAAGAACAGAAAATTCTTGTTAATTCGTGAAATTTGTGTTTAACTCAAAACTTCACCACTTCCCAAAACGCTTTTTTAGGTTTAAACTCGGTGTCAAAAAGCAGGGGATAATCTTTGCGGTTCGGTACAGGGAAATTATCGAGCCAAGAAGATTTGTCCGACAAATTCCAAAAAGTAACGCTGGTCACAACATCTTTATGTTTTCTGAAAATGTCAAACAGCATTTTATACTTCACCGCTTGTTTAGCATCCATTTCAGGAGTGAATTCTGCTTTCCCTGTGAACGGGACACTTGTGCGCTCATCCTGTTTTGCATAGACCGAAACATCCACTTCCGTAATTTGAACTTCTAAACCCAACGAAGCAAATTTGGTGATTGACTCCTCCAATTCTGCCGCCGTGGGCTCATAAAGTGACCAATGACCTTGTAAACCCACGCCATGAATCGGCACACCTTTGTCCTTCAATTTTTTAACTAATTGGTAGATACGCTCACGTTTTGAGGCATTCTCCGTATTGTAATCGTTGTAAAACAGCTTGGCATTTGGGTCGGCAGCGTGGGCGTATTCAAAGGCTTTTTCGATGTATTCTTCGCCAATGATATTATAAAAATCGGACTCTCGGTAAATTTTATCACTACCATCGGGAACGGCTTCATTGACCACATCCCAAACATAAATTTTACCTTTATAACGCGTCACGACATCAGTAATATGCGTTTTCAAACGTGCTAAAAGTTCTTCTTTCGTCACTGTTTTGCCGTCTTTTTTAAAAAACCAATTAGGCGTTTGGTTGTGCCAACACAAATTATGACCCCTCAGTAAAAGACCATTTTTTTGAGCAAAATCAGCAATTTTATCCGCAGGTGCCCAATTATAGCGGTTCTCTTCGGGATGAATCGGACCCATTTTCATCGCATTTTCAGGTGTCATGCTGCTAAAATGCTTTTTAATCAAAGCGGCAGATTGCATATCGTCAAACAGTTGCGGGGCAACGGCAACACCTATTGGAAAATAGTTTTTATAGTAATCTTTCAAGCCTTTTTCGTTTGGATTTTGAATCAAAACCCGCGTTTCAGGTGCACCGAGATAGCTAAGTTTTTCCTCACCTCTGTTTATCACAACTTTTTGAAAAACGACACCCGCATCAATCAACCACAGTTTGAGCGTATGCTCTCCTACCGTTTTGAACGTATGCTTTGTTTTTAAAATAGCAATATTATCGCCCGCCATTTTTTCCCATGCTTTGTTTGACAAATCAGGGGTCACATTCACGATTTGCGGCGTTTCGTCGTCAATCGAAATCGCATATTGCAAACTGGGCGATTCATTGAAATTCAGACTGGGCGATACATAAGTTGATGCTGTCACGTCTCCCGCTGCATCTGCCCAAACGCGATAGTCCAAATGTGGTGTTTTATCTGACAGTTTTTGCTTCGGACTTGTCACAGGCACAATCGTTATGCCCGAAGCAGTGCGACCAATATCGGGTAGCACTTGCCAACGCATTTTATCCGCTTCTACTTTGTTTGTAAAATGCTCAGCTTCAATTGAAATAGCTTTATCAACTTCTATAAAACCATAAAAATCAACGATTTGTGGATTATTAACGGGTAATATTACAGTAAATTTTTGTCCGTCAGAGGTGCTGATACTGAGGGGTATGCGTTGCCGACCTTTCGGCAAGTTTGCAGCGTCAATGTTCACAGTTATAAATTGATCTGTTCCGACAGCTCCTTTTGTAGCAGATAGTTTTACCGCTTTTTCGTTGGTTTCAATAGAAAACTCAAAATATCGTTGCCCTTTATTAAAAAGGTCAACATAGCGTGTTTGTGGCAAGGCTGTGTTGATTTCGGGTAACACCAAATCAGGACTCAAACCCTCAACAGAGATACCTGCCGTTGGATTCGCAACATAATCTGTGTACTTTATTTCAGGCATTTTTTGCTCTTTGGGTTGCTGCCAATAGGTGTAACCAATATGTGTTTGAGACATCATTTGATTCCACTTGCCGCCCGATAAAGTTTTGTGATAGGTGTCCGTTAATCCCTCATCATATAAATACAATTTTCTGACACGCTCGGCAAAATCATTGGCAGAAGCTCGTCCTTGCTGTGCATACAGTCTGTTTTTTGCCGATGTCAGATACAAATCATTGAGATTCGCACAGGCTTTTACAGGAAATAAAATGAGTTGATAAAACGCATCCCGGTACTCGGGCGACAAATCCGCATAAATCGCTTCGGCATCTTTTTCCAATTGACGATAATCCGCAACAACGGTTTCAGCTTCGCGATAATTCGCCAAACTGTAGGTTTCAGGGCTTAATAATTCAGGTTTTCGACGGGCGTTGAAGTTGGCATACCCCCTCAGTATTTCGGCAATTTTCGCCGCATGTTTTGCGCCAAATTGTTGTGCTGTCCAGCGTTCTGTATAAAACCGCAAACTTTGTACGGGCAACCTTTCTGGATTCCAAGCATAGTCCAAAAAGAACTGAATCGGAAATTCCATAGGCTTGATATCGCCCACATTCACAATCCAAATTTTCGTCGCATCGTAGCGATACGCCAAGTGCATTTGTTCCCAAACCCGCGTTATATTATTGGTATTCAACCATTTATAATTGCGCGGCCCACCGACATAATCGTAGTGATAGTAGATGCCATAACCACCCGACCGCTTCGGCGCGTCGAGTTTTGGCAACTTGCGAATATTGCCCCAATTGTCGTCACATAACAATAAAGTTATATCATCATCAACCCGCATGCCTTTGTCGTAATAGTCCTGAACTTCCTTGTACAATGCCCATAATTGAGGCGTTTCAGATGCTTTTTTGCCTGTGACATCGGCAATAATTTTGCGCTGATCACCGACAATACGCTCCAATAAAGACGTTGCCGTTTCTCTTGACATCGGCTCGTCACCGTCGCCACGCATACCGACAGAGGCTATTTTATCATAATTTTTCATGCGTTCCATGCCACCAGCCCAAAATGACCGCAGGCTTGAATCATTCGTTGCGTAGTTCCATTTGCCGCCATTTCCATATCGCCGCCACTCGTCGTGCGCCCGACCCAAAGGTTCGTGGTGCGATGTGCCCATGACGA
The DNA here is from genome assembly GCA_043721685.1 of Saprospiraceae bacterium. Classification (GTDB taxonomy): domain Bacteria; phylum Bacteroidota; class Bacteroidia; order Chitinophagales; family Saprospiraceae; genus JAAFJT01. The sequence goes on from JAYSQG010000089.1 coordinate 12,923, forward strand.
TGCCGTATTCATCTGCAACGATGCCGTTTTGTTTATCGTCGTCATAAAAAGCATTGCCCCACATGGCGGGCCAGAGGTAATTGCCTTTCAAACGGAGGATGAGTTCAAAGACGTGTTCGTAAAACTTTACGTTAAAGCCACCAAATTTATCCTTTGTCCAACCCGACAAAGCAGGTGCTTCGTCGTTGATAAAAATGCCGCGATATTTGACAACAGGTTTGTCTGTTTTTGAGAAATTGCTCCGCAAATAGACCTCTTTTTTCTTTTGAACAGGCACATCAGCCCACCAATACCAAGGCGAAACACCCATCATTTGAGACAAATCGAATACGCCAAAAGCTGTTCCACGCCTATCGCTGCCGACAATGACCAAAGCCTTTTCAACGCCTGGCATCGGCTTTTCCACGATTTGAATTTGATACGCTTCCCATTGATTATCAAGGCTTTCTGTCTTAATTTTTTTATCAGCAACCAATTTTTTGATTGCGGCAGATTGATTTAAAGTACCAATAATGACTAAATACTGAGGGGGTGCTTGCAGTGAATTTGTAATCATTGGCTTCTTGCCTGTGACCAATTCAATGTCATGTTGCAACCAAGTTGTGGCTTTTTGGACGGTGTTTAAATCCTTGTCATCCACATAAATAGCGGTTGCACCCGCCGCCGTGACGATTGGAAATGCACCCGTTGCATTAGCTTCGAGAATGGGTTGTTGCGGTTGTGCAATAAGTTTTAATGCTAAAAAAAAACATACAAACAACGGGAAGAATGTCTTTTTCATGACAATTTGAAATTAAGATGTATAGATTAAATGTTTGATAATGGATTATTCTATTGGTAAATTTTATTCGCAATAGATTGATTATCAACATTTAGGAAATTTTAAAAATTTCCTAAATGTGTGCTTTAACATAAAATAGATGTCTTTAAATTACAACTTACTATTACTCACAAAAGCAATCCGCTTACTATCAGCCGACCAAGAAGGCACATTAATCGTTCCCTGCCCACCATATATATAGGCGATATTGCGAGCAATGCCACCCGAAGCGGGCATCAACCGAAGGTATATTTTCTGATACCAAGGGTGGTCAGTTGGATTGATTTCTTTTGGAAATGATAAATAAACAATCCATTTGCCATCGGGTGAAAAATGTGGAAACCAATCGTTGTATTCATCAAAAGTCACTTGCTCTTGACCACTGCCGTCGGGTTTCATGCGCCAGAGTTTCATCGTGCCTGTGCGAACGGAATTGAAATAAATCCATTTGCCATCGGGCGTGTATTCAGGGCTGTCGTCAAGTGTGGGCGTGTTGACCAATTGAGTTTCCTTTTTGGTAGCGATATCAACAGACCAAATATCGTATTGATTTTTGCGCTGCCCTGTAAAAATCAACTTTTTACCATCAGGCGACCATGTATGCAAGTAGGAATGACCTGAATCAGGCGATGTAATCATCGTGGGTTTGTCCGAGCCGCCAATCGGTAAAGTGAACAATGTTGAAATACGTTTTTCACCTACGTGATTGCTCAAAGCCATCATTTTGCCATCAAAAGAAATGACATGGTCGTTGTTATTGTTGATAACCGTTCCCGTATTCATGGGTGAAATAGTGCCTTTTGCTAAGTCATAATTATACATCCGACCTTCCGAATTGTAAATCAACGTTTTACCGTCTTTTGTCCAATTGGGGGCTTGCAGCGAGTTGGGTGCAGAGTGTAAAATCTTACGTGCACCCGTTTGCACATCCATCACTTCGATATGGCTTCCGATATAATCTCGATACGGTCTGAAGTCTTTGGCAGCAGGAATGATGATGCGGACATTGCTGAAAACGGCTTTTTCCAGGACTTTATCATTGTGTGAACAAATAAAAAGCCCCGCAAAAACTTCCTCGTTTAAATCAATTTCTTTTGAAACGGATTTGTAATTTTCACCAAAAACAGCCGATGAAAACGTAAATTTGTTGCCAATTCGTTGAAATTCAATCTCTGTTGGATTAAAAACGGACATTTCGACCTGTGAAGTTACACCTGTGTCTGATGTTCGATATTGCAAAGAAGTCAAATCCACACCATGCACACACGCATCGGCATAAGGCGAATTGGGCGTGAGTTCATTCCTTGCAATGATACCGATTTTGCGATGTGGGTCAACGCCTTTTCCTACAAAACGAACCGTTGCTGAGATGATGAAATCACCCTTTATTTTCTTCCAAAGGAAGTGAAATTGGTCTGTTTTTGCCCACATATTGACACTTTGACTCTCCATGGTGTATTCCTGAGTCGCCGCATTGTACGTTGCAGAGCCTTTTACTGAGGGGTTGCCAATGTCTTCGTGGTTGTCAAAAACGCCTAATTTTTGTTGCGCAAATGTTGTTTGAACCAATGCCAGAAGCATGATGACGAGTATGTGTAATTTTTTCATTTTGTTTAATTTTTTGATAAAACGTATAGAAGTTTAGTATGTAATGATGAATGATAAATTATGAACGATAAATAACGTAAAACGTTGACTATCAATTATTCGAAAGAAAACCTAAAATCATTTCAGCAATTTCCGCTTTGGAAAATAACGACAGTTTTTTTGTCATTCTGAACGAAGTGAAAGAATCTAAATTTGACAAAATGGCTTAAAAAGTGCTTTTTTTAAGAAAAAACAGATTTTTTCGCTGCGCTCAAAATGACAAAAAAGCCCAAGCGGAAATTGTTAAATCACTTAAAATAACGACTTGCAAACTCGATAAAAGTTGCCCAATTAGGCGCAGGTGTATGCCCTGCCGTATGTTGTCGAAAAGCAATATCACCATCTATCAAAGCCGTTTCGATTTTTGGAAAATCGTTTGTGCCTAAGCCTTTTTTGCCTACCAATTCATAGACTTCACTGCTGGCGGCGGCGGCCAAAAACATCCCTTTGACATCTACCCAAGCATCGCCTTTATCACCCACACCGATAAAAACAGGACGTGGCGCACACAAATCAATCAACTCATGGGAGTCAACGGGCATATCGTCCCAAGTGGTCGGATCAGCAGCATATTTGATGAAATTGCCCGCCATCCAATGATATTCGCTTGAACCTGCTACGTTTTCGACGAGTTCACCTGCATTGCGACGGTGCAATTTTGCACCGCCTTCCCCCGACGAACTCACATAAGCGATCGCAAAACGCGAGTCATACGCCATTGTCACAAGAGCCGCTTTGCCATAACGTGAATGTCCTGTGATACCTACTTTTTTAGCATCAACGTTTTTATCGGTTTCAAAATAATCTAAGGCACGGCTCGCGCCCCATGCCCAAGCGCGCAGGCTGCCCCAATCATCGGCTTTGCGATTTTGACCTTTGTTCATCAAACCGATAATGCCTTCGGTCAAACCTGCGCCATTGTCGGCTTGATAAGTGGTTGGAATAATTTGCGCGTATCCCCAACCTTTTGCTAAAAGTTGCTGCTGCCAATTAGCAGGTTGCGGTTGATTCGTCGGTGGTGGTGGCGGCATTCTAAACCCTGCGGGAAAACGGAAAGAATATTCCATAATAATCGGCACCCGTTTCGTCTCTTTTGCTGGCGTTGCCACCATCAATTCAATATCCACCTTGATTTGCGGATAGCTCGAATTGTCCACATGACCGACCAAACGTTTGAGTTTTATAGGAAAATCACCGTTCATGGTGTCAATTTCGCTCAAAATCTCCCATTTTACTGAGGGGGTGTTTTTGGGTATTCTGCCATAAATTTCTCTGTCAAAATCCTCGACTATTTCGGGGCGGCGTTTGTGCCACCAATCCGTAGCCGTCGTTACCTTTTGACCATTTTTTAATGTCAAAGCTTCGGGCAAAGTGGGAAAAGGATTCGCTTTTGCTTCATCATAATTGGCCGCATTGGGCGCATTTGGATTGCTGCCGTTTGCACCTTGTCGCAAGGTTTTAATGCCTAAAAGGTCGAGCATGGCTTTGTGGTCTGCTTGCGTTTTGCGCTGTGTACGGGCAATGGCACTGTCCTGTTCGGGCGTGCGTTGTGGTTGTTGAGCATACGTTTGACTTATAGTCAATAATAGCCCTAAAAAGGTAATGATTTGTTTCATTATATCGAGTTGTTTAGTAACGAGTAATTGTTTTTTGTCATTCTGAACGAAGTGAAAGAATCTGTGTAAATCATTGAATTACAATATCTTATACAGATTCTTTCACTTCGTTACTAATGAACAGCATCCTAAACGTTGGCAGGGTTGCGAACCCTGCCAACGTTAATACATTGTTCATTCCGTTTTAAACACCGACGCTTGCGAGGTGATTATCCTCAGAATGACAAAAGTTATTATTTATTTTGGTTAGTTTGAAATTTCATCACATGTTCCGCAACCTCAATCATCGGCGCAACCCATATATCGTCTTCATTATTTTTCAAAAATTCTAATAATTGCTTGTGTGCGGGTAGTGACACATTCAAATTATGCTCGCCACCAACGCCATGAAACAAAAAGACCAATAGTTTGCTTGAATCCTTTGCTTTTTTTACCAAATCAATCATTTGTTCGCCTGTTTCACCATTGATGGCGTAACAATCCACGTTGTATAAATCCACTTGATTGAGTGTGTGCATTTCGTTGCGAACGGCTCTCGCTGCAACAAAATCATTTTTCAAGCTATCCATAAAATTTTTACCATCAATGGTCATATCGCCACATGTATAGGCGAATGTGCGCTTGGTTTTGCCGTCAATGGCTTCGAGTAAAATATTGGTGGCTTTGATTTCATCGGTCATGCGTTGCACGCTGTATTTGCTCAAATCACGTTCGGCAGTGAGCCAACTGCGCCCCGATTTTGAGCCGTCGCAAGGGTGAAAGAGGGTGTGATTGCCCAATTCATGCCCATTTTGTGCGGCTTTTCGCCAATCTTTCAAGCGTTTTTTACAACCCTCAAAAGCACCTGATAAGTAAAAAGAAGCTTTAAAACCAAGAGAATCTAAAAGCGGAATGGCGTTGTCGAGATGCACATTGAGGGCATCGTCATAAGTCAGTACCACCGTGCATTTTTTGCCTTGCCAAATTTTATTTGGGTCGTTGGTTTGGCGTTCTGTTGTGAAAGGCGAAGCGGGTAAGCCTTCTTTGTTGTAAAAATTGACACCCGCAGGGTTATCTGCCCACGCATAACGGACATACTGAGGGGTCGGCACACGCTCGCTTGACACCACAACAGTATTATTTTCAATGCTTGTATTTGCCCAAACAAACTTTTTATCCACGCCTGCAATAGCAAACCATCGCAAAGATTCGTCGTCATTTGACACTAAACCACTACCAATATGGTCAAAACTCAAGCGAATTTGATTATTTTCAAGGGTTGCTGTCTTGAAAACAGGTCCAGAAGGAACGACTGTCTTATCGCCGTAAGCAATATTTTCAGCTCCCAATGCCAAACGTTGTCCCACCTCTTTTTTACTGAGGGGGTGTATGTCGTTCCATTCGCCCATATCAATCGTTACTGCCATGCCTGTATTTGGTAGGGAAAGGGCTTGTCTTTGCGCTTCGCGTAAAACCGCCCAAGAACTTTCAGTTGGCAAATAATTGACATCCAAATAATTTGCTAATTGGACGTATAAAAAAGGCAAATTGGGTTGTTGCCACTGCTTTCGCCAGTCGTTTATGAGGGCAGGTAAATATTGCGTATAGGCTTCGGGTTGCCCCGTATTGCTTTCACCTTGATACCATAACACACCTTTTATGCCATAATTAACCGCAGGCGCAGCCATCGCATTGAACAAGGCTGTTGGTTGATTTTGAAAGGAAATACCACCGCCACCGCCGCCTTTTGTCGGCTCAAACACTTCTCCTACTTTGTATTGCCAATCTCCTTTTAAGTCAATATTTTGACCATTAGTCGTTAAAAAATAGGGTTTATCAGGTACAAAACCACCTTTTCCGTTAAAATTGGTCACTTTTATAACAATCGTATTTTTACCTAATTTTAAAAGACCAGACTCCACATTGTAACGTCTTGGCGGATATTGATAGGTGATATTGCCGACTTGAACGCCGTTGATGTATGCCACATCAGCGTCTACAATTCGACCCATAAAAAGTTTGGCAGGAACGCCTACCATGTTTGCGGGTACGTCAATTTCTTTCCGATACCATACCACACCGTTCAAATCCTTGATGCCTTGGTCTTCCCAATAGCCTGGAATATTGATGTTTCGCCAGCCTTTAGGCGTGTAATTGGGGTCAAACCATTTTTCTTTTTGACCCAAATCTGTTGTTTTGGGCTGTTGTACTGAGGGGGGGGCAAAAGGGCGATTAAAGGCATTTATGTAAGCCGTGTCTTTGTTTTTTTGAACAATTTTCAAGGCATCATCAAAGTTTTTCAAGCCTTCTTCACTAATCCATGCCTCTATCGGCGTGCCGCCAACGCTTGGATTGATTAAACCGATGGGTATTTTATATTTGTCATAAATCTGTTTTGCAAAAAAATATGAAACAGCTGAAAAGGTCATAACATCGGTTGGACTCGCTTTTTTCCAAACACCTGAAGGCAAGTCCTCTTGTGGTTTTTGCAAATTCGTCAATGTTGGAATAAAAAAGAAACGAATATCGGGGTAGTTCGCCGCAGCAATCTCATCGCCGTATTTTTCTTTGACCCTTTCCATCGGTAACACCATGTTGGATTGACCACTACACAGCCACACATCGCCAAAGACGACATCGTTGACTTTTACTTCATTTTTGCCTTTAAAAACCAAATCGTATGTGCCGCCTGCCTTTTGCGATGGCAAAGGAATTGACCATTTTCCTAACGCATCTGCTTGGGTTTTATAGGTTTTGTTATTGAATTGCAGGCTTATAGCCTCGTTTGCAGATGCCCAACCCCATAGTTTTATATTTTGGTCACGTTGTAACACCATGCCGTCGCTGATCAAACGGGGTAGTTTGATTTGAGCGATACATGGCAAAGTGAACGTCACCCAGACCAAAAGTAAGAGATGTTTATAAGGTGTAATTGGGCATTGTACCCATTTCAAATTCTGTTTCATTTCTTGTTCTTTAATATAATTATCCAACACATAGTAATCGGGCGCGGAAGAACGCCAACTTCAAAATAAATAACTCCGCCACCATTAATCACACAGTTAAACATTAGTTAAACATTAGTTAAACATTAGTTATACAGGAGTCATATAGAGCACATATAAACAACTGAAAATCAATTGATTGGAACTATGTGTTGAGTTAAAATCAAAAACTTTGAGGTAAAAATACTGAGGGGTGGCTTAGAGTTGTTTTCTTAGCATTTTAGCTCTTTTATCAACACCGTCATGACTCCAACCTGGGGCATAAAAAATGTATTTCAGCTTATCCGACCACTTTTTGGCGCGTTTTACGTCTTGAATAATGGCTTTGTATTCATGCGTTGCAACTTGAAAAGGATTGTAGGTATTGATATTTTCTGTCAAACCATAAACAGGTTTTTCGTTTTCATTTTCTTCTGAAAATGTACCGAATAGTTTATCCCAAATTATCAAAACGCCCGCGTGGTTACAGTCCAAATAACGGATATTGGAAGCATGATGCACGCGGTGATGCGATGGCGTATTGAATACTGACTCAAACCAATTGGGCATTTTATAAACCAAATCGGTGTGGACAAAAAACTGATAAATCAAGTTCAGACCAATCATCATAAAAATCATCAATGGGTCAAAACCGAGCAGCGGCAGCCATAGCCAAAAAGGAAATTTATGCAATCGCTCGCCCACGCCTTGCCGCAAAGCCGTTCCATAATTGAATTTTTCGGATGAATGATGTGGCACATGTCCCGCCCAAAATAAACGTACTTCGTGATTCATACGATGGTGACAATAGTAGGAAAAATCGTCAAGAAAAAACAGCAGTATCCACGCCCACCATTGTCTTTCGACAATATCCCGTAAAGGGCTGGTTTCATGCAAATAATAGAAAACTAAAAAAGCGAATACCTTAGGCAAAAACTCAACGATGCTTGAAAAAACACCCATCGTTAGGGAAACAAGCAGGTCTTTTCGTTTGTAAAAATCGGAATGTTCCTCCTTGCCAATGTACCATTCCACCACCATCGCCAATAGGAAAATGGGAAGGGCGAAGGGAAGAGCTGTATCCGTTTTGAGCTGTTCTAAAATGGTTGAGAAATCCATGTAAAAGGTTTTTAGCAGGTTTTTACTGAGGGGGTATTTATTTGTTAAAATTGAGATAGAAGCAATCCAAATCTTTTAATTGGTCAATAAAATGCTTAAAACTGGGTGATTGTGCATATGTTTTTCGGCCATCTGCTTTTAAAAATAAATCGGGACCATCGGCGGTTTCACTGTAATTTGGTATTATTTTTTTCATCCAACTTTTGCCAGCAAGACCATCTATTTCAGTAGGTAGCTCTGGTGGATTACCAAGCGCGTCGGCATCCCCGAGTATCCAATTTTCTATCATTCTATCCGCAACGCCGACGCGAATATCCATGACAATTTGTTTTTCAGCTAAGAGCTTAATAACTTCTTGCTTCAAATCGTCGGCAACTTTCTTAAAATCATCGCTCCGTTTTTCACGGTCAGTAAGAATAACAATTGGATAATTTCGGTTATTCAACAGTCGAATAATCGCTACAATTTTTTCAGCAGCTTTTTTTAAAGAGACATCTTTCCCATTTATGGAAAGTCTAATTGGTTGGCCAGGGCACAGTTTTTCTAAAATGTTTTTTTCAGTAAAACCATCAACAATAAAAGCTGGATTCATAGCTCACTTAAAGAATTTGTTAAGTAAAAGTGTCCCAATCCAAAGCCTGAATCGGAGATGATTTCGCGCAATAAATCGGGGTTTTCGACCCTATGGGCGCATGTTGCACCGTTTTTCATATCCACAACGATGACTTCTTCTGGTTTTGCCGCGTTTAAAAGTGTTTCACTGTGGGTCGTCATCAATATAAATGAAGGCTCTATTTTCGTTGCCAAATGCTCACGCATAAGCGTACACATTTCCGCTTGCATCCACGGATGCAGATAATTTTCAGGTTCTTCAATACAAAAAACACTGTCCGAGGTCAACACAGCCGTCACCAATGTCAACCATTTCAAAGTACCATCAGATAAAAAAGCCAAAGGCAAAACAGAAGTCTGTTCCCCCGATTTTATATACACTTTTGGCACTAATTTACTGTTAAACTCATCTTTTTCAATCGTTAAATCACTAATAGCTGTATTTGCTATTTTTAAATAAGCCAGAGTTTTTTGGAAATTCCGTTCGTTGTAATGTGTTAGACTACCATTACCGCGTTTCATTTCATAAAGCGTTTTACTCAATCCGTAGCCATCGCTTTGAATACCTTTTGAACTTACAGCATTTTCTTGCTCTCGAATACGATTAGGTGCAATATTAAAAATTTCACCACCTTCTAAATCGTTTAAAATTGTCCCAAAATAATCAGAAAGAAATACTCTTATTGAATCTTCTTGAAAAATATTTTTCTCTTTTTCAATAACCTTTTTCTTCACATTTTTAGGCCAATCTTTTGATGTTCTTATAATATCATCCTCTATTCCTTCGGATTGTTTTTGTTCGATATTAATATTGTTAGCTTCTTCTGGAATTGTAAATCTAAAATTTTGTATATTATTGCCCAAAAATAATTCTTGATGTGCATAAACGACATTTTCTGAATCGTTTGAAAGTCTTAACTCAAAAGAATAGGTATAAAAGCGGTTATTTTTTTCAAAGATTTCTCCTTTAATTTTTACTTTAATACAATCAACATATCCTTTTTCTGTTTTTTGAAAAATAAAACCAAAACCGCCCATTTCAGTTATTGCTTCATTAACAGGCATTTTAACTAATTTAGATAAAAATTCAAAAAACAAGACAATATTCGTTTTGCCTGAACCATTGGGTCCGATCAAAATATTTAAACCTGCCTTTAATTCAAGTTCAAAATTGTTTAAAGATTTGAAACCGTCTATTTCTATTTTTGTTATCATTCTACAAAATTAGACCTTTTTGCTTTATAAAATTGGTTTTACCTATAAAAATAGAATTTTGATTAACATGCGTCAAGTTCAAAAACTTGACGCATGTTAATCAATAATTCAATCCTTGTATGCATCAATCGTCTTAATCGTCCCATCAGCATTGTATTTCAACTCTGTTACTTTCACGTTGCGCAAATGCGTTTTGCCTGAGAGTTGCACATCGTGATAAAACAAATACCATTTACCTTGATGCTGTATGATGGAATGGTGATTTGTCCAACCTTCAACAGGTTTTAGCAAAATACCTTTGTAGGTGAAGGGACCATAAGGATTGTCGCCAATGGCATAACAGAGGTTGTGCGTATCGCCTGTGGAGTATGAAAAATAGTATTTTCCCTTGTATTTATGCACCCAAGAGGCTTCAAAAAAGCGTTTTTCACCGTTGTCTTCCATAAAAAGATTGCCTTTTTCGTCGAGGATTTTGACTTCTTTTGGCTCTTCTGCAAAGCTTTTCAAGTCCGCACTCATTTTGGCGATACGAGGTAGGCGCGCGACTTCGCCTTTTTTAGGATTGTCTGATTTGCCTTGATATTCATTGCCTTTGTAGCGTTGCAATTGTCCGCCCCATATACCGCCGAAATACATATACACTTGACCGTTATTGTCTTTAAATACTGAGGGGTCAATGCTGTAACTGCCTTTAATCGGTTCAGGTTCGGCTATGAAAGGACCTTCAGGCTTTTTGCTTGTTGCTACGCCGATGCGGAAAATGTCTTGCTTGTCTTTCACAGGAAAATACAAGTAAAAAGTGCCTTTTTTCCAAACGGCATCGGGTGCCCACATTTGACGACCTGCCCATGGCACGTCTTTGATATCGAGGGCAACGCCGTGGTCGGTCACTTTGCCACCGACTTTGTCCATTGACAAAACGCGGTAGTCTTTCATATCGAAATGACCACCTTCATCGTCTTCTTTTGTGCCTGCATCAATGTCGTGAGATGGATAGACATAAATTCGACCATTAAATACGTGTGCAGATGGGTCTGCGGTGTAAATATTTGTCACTAAAGGTTGAGAAATAGACGTTTTGCCTTGTTTCAAACTTTTAAGATAAGCAATACTTTTAGGAATATTGACAAACTCTTGATTGCTTTCGTCTTCAATAAAAAAGTGTTTGATGCCTATTTCGTTGGCTCGTTTGATGATTTGTTTCCAATCCGCTTGACCTTCGCCAACAGGTACATCGTTTTCAGCAGGTGTGCCGCCCGTCAAGTCGCCAACTATGCCTTTTTTGAGGTCTTTGACGTGCATCAATTTCCAACGATTGCCATATTTATTGAGCAAACCAACAGGGTCGCCGCCGCCGTGCGTTATCCACAAAACGTCCATTTCAAAAGAAACATAAGCGGGATTTGTATTTTGAATGATGTAATCCAAAAGCGTTCCGTCGCCGTGTTTTTGAAATTCAAAACC
>JAYSQG010000090.1:0-1435 GCA_043721685.1 Saprospiraceae bacterium
ATTTTCAAAAAAACCATATCCATCACCGTCATCTCCAACTTTTCAGCCTGTGCAACCATCTCATCCGCTTCCGCTAAAACCCGTTCGATATAAACCTTATCCTCAAACCCCGAAGCATTTATTTTGACATTCAAATAAGCCCCACGCACAGCTGCCCTTGCACACAGCGCACCGACTCCCGCATCTGAAACCGAATTAGGATTACCTATATCAGCCATTTTTTGAATAATGCCAAAACTTTCCAACGACAAGCGCATCGTACTGAGGGGTACTTCAATCGCCAATTTTGTCGCAGCCGTCATCGCTTCTTTGCGCATCAATCGTTCATTTTCAGAGCTTTTTGGCAAACTCATGGCTTGCATAATCGCATTAAAAGCGGCGGTATCTTCATCAACTTTGTGTAAAAGAGCGTCTTTTAAACGTTGCCCTTCTTCTGCAATGTCGCTAAAAATTGCCCATTGAGTATCCCAACCACGTTTATGGCTGCTCAAATTCGCCACCATTGTCGCCAATGAAGCACCCAACGAACCGATGTATGCGGCAATAGAACCGCCACCCGGTGCGGGGCTTTCAGAAGCCGTTTCGTCCGCAAATGCTTTTAAGGACATTTTACTGAGGGGGGTACTTTTAGTATCTTCGAGCAGATATTCAATCACCCGTTTTTGTGGGTCAAAAGGCGATAATTCATCTAAACCAAAGGTTTTAACAGCTATGCGTATCAATTCTGCTTCTGAAACACCCGCCGAACGTTCTTGTTTTTTTAAAAAATATTTACCTGCATCCACTAATACTTGTTTCGGTACAAGCCCAACAAGTTCAGAACCCGTCACCCGCATACCTCGTTTTTCTGCCGATTGACAACACGCGTCAAAGGCAATGTGTAAAGGCGTATCTTTCAAATTCGTCAAATTCATGGATACTTGCGCAACGCCATATTCCTCAATAAACCAACCGATGCCTTTGACAGATTTGCAAGCACCTGCCACACGTTTAGGTTCACCTGATGCATCTAATATCTTTTTGCCTTTATCATCTAACAAAATACGACCTTGTTCACGGACATCAAAAGCGACTGAATTGGCACGCCGAACACTCGTTGTGTTTAAATTGACATTATACGCCACTAAAAAATCTCTTGCACCAATAACAGTTGCACCTGCTTTGGTATTAAAAACGGCAGGACCAAAATCGGGTTTCCAATCTGGTTTTTGTAGTTTTTCTTTCAAACCTTCGTATTCACCTGCCCGAATTGTTGCCAAATTGCGTCTTTCAGGTCTTGTCGCCGCTGCTTCGTACAAAAAGACGGGAATACTGAGGGGGTCACCAACTTTTTCAGCCAACCTCCTCGCCCACTCTGCTGTCTCTGCCATCGTGATATTGGCGATTGGCACAAGCGGACAAACATCTGTTGCACCCATACGCGGGTGTTCGCCCG
>JAYSQG010000091.1:0-4015 GCA_043721685.1 Saprospiraceae bacterium
TCGCGCTTTCTTGCGGGCTGTGGCATCGTTGGTAAATCTGGCAGTTGTCAACTCTGTCCACACCTCCTCAGTATTACAAGCCCATTGGTTGCTGTAAAAACCTTTGCGATTAACAGCACCTCGTTCTGGGTCAAAGTTTTCTAAAAAGGAATGAGCATGAGTGTACCATGTTTGGGTTTGCGGACGCTTAAAAGAAGCAATCAAATGCCATTCATCAGTCAAAGGGTCGTAGAAATAAGAGGTATAAGTAGTCGAATTGTCGCTATTCGGTCTAATACGCGTTAGAAATGAATAGGTCGCATCGGCTTGCCAATCGAAGATGAGATAACTTTGTCCGCCAGAACCTTCGTTGCCAAACTCGCCTGTATGAACGTCTTTTCCTTTGCCCAGCAATACTATTTTCATAGCATCTGGAATGGATTTTGGATCATCGGTCGTGAAAGGACTCCAAACTGAAAACAAAATGGGGCGTTCATTTTCACTGTTGACTTGAATGCCAAAATAGCCTTCTTTGAAACCATTGGACATATAATACGAGCCAATGATGTCCTTGCCTTTTGGAATTGTGATTTCATTATAAAACCATTCGATGTCTTCACCTTCTGGCAAAGTGTAATTCAAATGCACGGATGGTCCGCGACGTCCCCAATAAAACGCGTCTTTCACGAACTGAAATTTATCAGGCGAGGCGTTGATTTCTAAGGATTGAATGTCTGCGAATTGTGCATCTGTTTTTTCCAAGCCTTTGAATTCAATGGCAACATAACCTGTATCGGCAATCGTAAAAGAACCAATAGGGTATTTTGTCCATGTGGATGCGTTGAGCTTAATTTCCTTGTTTTCTTGACCGATTCTGACATTCAATAGTGTATTGTTGGCTTTGGCATTTATGACGAAGGAATAAGTGCCTGTTTCTAAAAAACGGACATAAACAGTCGCTATTACTGAGGGGTCTGTCCAGTTTACAATGCCTGTTTTTGACAATTCGATGCCGTGTTCCCCGTAATTATTGAAGAATGTATTGCCTTCTAATGGGATAGTTGTGATATTATCTTTTGATTGAGCATTTTGAACCGATAAACAACTGCCAGATAATAGGATGAAAAAGAGAAGCGTGATGCGCATGATGTTTTTTTACTTTTTAACTGTACTATAAGTAGCTCAAATAAACAAAAAAATACCTACTCCAGCATCTCAATCCAACATCTTCTTCCATTCATACACCCGCATCATCAATTCGACGGGTGTGATGCTGTTCAAGTCCATCTCATCCAAGGCTTTTTTGATTTTATCCAAACGTGGGTCGCCAATATCGAAGAAATTGAGCTGCATGGGTTTTGCCACGTTGCTTAATGTGCTTTTAATATTTTTTTGATTGCCTTTGGGCTTTTCGCCTTTGGTGTGTGTGTCTGCTGTTTCGCCACTATTGACCAATGACTCGCGACTGTCTTCCAATTGATGCAAAATTTCATTTGCTCTTTCGACAATGGAGCGCGGCATCCCTGCCATACGAGCGACATGTACACCGAACGAATGTTCCGAGCCGCCTTCGGTGAGTTTTCTTAGGAAAATAACCTTTTGTCCGATTTCTTTGGTCGCTACATGATAGTTTTTGATGCGGGTAAACTTCTCGCTTAATTCATTGAGTTCGTGATAATGCGTTGCAAATAGGGTTTTGGGACGCACAGGATTTTCATGGAGATATTCAGCGATAGACCACGCAATCGAGATACCATCATAAGTAGAAGTGCCGCGCCCAATTTCGTCCAAGAGAATCAAACTGCGCTCCGAGATATTGTTCATGATAGACGCTGTTTCGTTCATTTCGACCATAAACGTGGATTCGCCGCTTGAGATATTGTCACTCGCGCCGACACGTGTAAAAACCTTATCCAATATCCCCAAATGTACAGACGCTGCGGGAACATACGACCCCATTTGTGCCATCAAACATATCAAAGCGGTCTGCCGCAACAAGGCAGACTTGCCCGCCATATTGGGTCCCGTAATCATCAGAATCTGTTGGTCATTCGGATCAAGGAAAACATCGTTGGGAATATAGGATTCCCCAATCGGCAATTGCTGTTCGATGACAGGATGACGACCTTGTTTGATGTTTATGGAGAAAGGTGTGTTAAGGTCGGGGAGGTCTGAAACCTCCCCGACCATTTCTGACCCCTCAGTAAAAGTCGGTTTTGTATAATTATTCTTAATGGCGATTTCTGCAAAACTCCTCAAACAATCAATAATGCCTATGATGCTGGCATTGTGTTGTATGGGCTGCACAGCATCTAATATGCTGCCGACAAGTTGTTGAAACAGCATTTCCTCAATCGCTGTCATGCGTTCTTCAGCGGTGAGAATCTTTTCTTCCAATACTTTCAACTCTGGCGTGATGTACCGTTCAGCATTGGCGAGAGTTTGTTTGCGAATCCAATTCTCAGGCACGCCCATGTATTTGTATTTGGCAGTCACTTCGAGGTAATAACCAAAAACAGAATTGAAACCTATCTTTAAATTGGTGATACCCGTCTTTTCGCTTTCTCTTGTTTGAATATCAATCAACAATTGTTGGGCATTGCGAATGACATGGCGCAATTCGTCGAGTTCAGTATGTGCACCATCAGCTATTGCCCCACCCTTTTGAATGTTGACAGGCGGCTCAGGGACTAAGACTTTTTCTATTTCATCTCTAACGACTTTGCATGGGTTAAGACCATCACCTAGTTTTTTCAAATACGGATTTGCCCCCCTCAGTATCAAAGCCATCGGTTCGATGGTTGCAAGGGAACGAGCGAGTTGTCGCACTTCTCTTGGGTTAATTTTTCCTAAAGGCACTTTAGAGATGAGTCTTTCCAAGTCGCCTATTTGCCGAATCAGCGTTTCTAATTCTAATTTAAAATGAGGATGATTGATCAGAAAATCAACCGAATCCAAACGTTGCTCAATCAAAACAGGTGATTTCAAAGGTAGGACGACCCATTTTTTCATCAGCCGTGCGCCCATCGGTGAGATGGACTTATCCAAGACATCCAACAAAGAACGACCGCTTTCATGGGTCGCTTGAATCAGTTCCAGATTCCGAATCGTGAATCGGTCTAGCCATACATACTTATCGGGCAACAAACGGGCAATGTGGTTGATGTGTTTGAGGTTGGTATTCTCTGTCGCAGCGAGATAATGTAACGCCGCACCCGCTGCTGTTTGCGCGAGATGCATGTCTTCTATGCCAAAACCTTTTAATGTCTGCGTGCCAAATTGTTGTAGTAGTTTTTCTCTGCCATAGTCTTGTTGAAACACCCACTCATCCAAAGCAAAAGTGTAGTATTTGTCGTTAAAACGTTCTTGAAAATCTTTAGCATGACCTTTTTGAAACAAAACTTCGGCAGGTTGAAAGGTTTGAAACACCTTTTCGACATATTGCCAATCCCCCTCAGTAACCAAGAACTCACCTGTTGAAATATCTAAAAAAGCAATGCCAACTTCATTTTTAGACACTGCTAAAGCAGCCAAATAGTTGTTGCGCCCTTGGTCTAATAGTTTATCATCAGACGTTACCCCGGGCGTAATGACTTCTACTACGCCGCGCCTAACGACCCTTCCAGGCACAGGTTTCTCCAATTGTTCACAAATAGCAACCCGATGACCTGCTCGAACCAGTTTTGGTAAGTAATTATCCACAGAATGATGGGGAAAACCAGCGAGTTCAACATCCGTCCCGCCATTGTTACGCGCCGTTAAGACAATGCCCAAAACTTGAGAGGCGACTATGGCATCTTCGCCAAAAGTTTCATAAAAATCACCAATGCGAAAGAGTAAAATTGTGTCTGGATATTTGGCTTTTGATTCAAAGTATTGGCGCATCAACGGTGTCACGTTGTCGTCGCCGTTTTTTTTGTTGGGTTTGCTGCCTGCTTTTGGCGGTCTTGCCATAGTTGTTGGATGTTTTTCTTAAAAAAAAGCTTTAGTAAGGTCGCAAAGTTAGTTTTTTTTGTCGTTTTAGTCCCCTTTTTGT
>JAYSQG010000092.1:0-7679 GCA_043721685.1 Saprospiraceae bacterium
TATGACAAATCCTCACCTTTTTAAAGTATGTTTAGCTGCTTTATACCTTGATATAATTGCTGGCGTTAATTATCTTTGTGACATTATTTACACGTTAAAAATAAAATAGAGATGACAACGATAATGATTCAAATAGAAGATGCTTCTAATATTCAAAAAATATTAGATTTTGTATCACGGTTGAAAGGTCATGCAAAGGTATTGCCTGAAAACAAAAATGATGAAGAGGGTGAGAAAGAAATAATGGAAGCCATGCAACAGATGGATAACAAAATATTTCAAGAAGTTTCACAAGACGAACTTTATCAACTCATTCATAACTCCTAAGATATGTATCCGATACATCTGTCTCAAAAATCACAAAAAGATATTGTGAAATTGCGGAAAGAAAACCCCAAATATGCTGCAAAATTGTGGGATTTGATTTTAGATATTCAACAAAACCCTTTCAATGGATTAGGCGAACCAGAAGCCTTGAAAGGCAATTATCAAGGTTGGTGGTCACGTCGAATTACTTTGGAGCATCGGCTGATTTATCGCATTGTTGACAACAGTTTGGAAATTCTATCCTGTCATGGTCATTATGGTGACAGATAGTGCATACCCCCTCAGTATAAAAATGAAAAATATGAGACATCCCGAATTTTGTAACAATGAAATTCGGGTTTCTTTTTTGTTTGAAAACCTAAAAATCCGTTAGGATTTGCACGTTTGTAGAATATATACAGACCTTATTTTTCCATGAATCCGTTAGGATTCACACGGTTGTAAAGCGAAAAACGTGCGAATCCTAACGGATTCGGAAAAAATGTCCGTTCATTTTATCTACTACAAACGTGCAAATCCTAACGGATTTTTAGGTTTAGATACCGAATTTAGACTGTTGTAAAATTCGGAATGTCTCATATTTCTTTTTATTGAAAAAAAACTTAATTGCAACAACCCGAAGCGGAACAAGTGTAGGTTGCCCTGTATCGCGTGGTTAAACTCAATATCGTTGTTGTATAGGTCGTGGTGGTTGCACCACTTATATCTGTCCAAGTTGTACTATTAGGGCTACTTTGCCATTGCAATGAACAAGAGCCAGCACCACCCGCAGGGGTTGCGGTCAGTGTCACAACCGCACCCACACAAACAGAAGTGACTGGAGAGCTAATCGTAACACTTGGCACTGCTGTGACAACGACAGTAGCTGTTGTAGATGTCAAGGTAACACAGTTATTGCCGTCTGTAATGATAACTCGATAGTAGGTTGTACCTGCGGCTGTACTGAGGGGGGTGTAACTCGATGAAGTTGCACCACTTACAGGGATAAAAGGTCCACCGACTGCAGAAGCGCTTTCCCATTGGTATACCAAACTGCCTGTGCCACCACTTGCGGCAACAGTTAAGGCAACTGTGCCACCCACACATTCTGTAATATTAGATGGCTGTGTACTAATGGCTATTGCAGCGGGTTGGGTAATTGTGAAATTGGTTGTTGCCGTACAAAGATTCGCATCTGTTACCGTAACAGAATATGTTCCTATAGTGAGAGCAGTACGGTCTTCGGGGTCATTTGTCCCTGCCAAGTCACTCCAATCGTAGGTGTAAGGCGCAGTGCCACCGGAGGCAGTGATGTTAATTGAACCCGTGGCATTACCGAAACAAGCCACGTTTACTTGTGTGCCGCTAACCGCAACAGCTGAAGTAACTGTGACCATTGCTGTATCTGTACAGCCTGCGGCTGTATAAATGATATTGTAATTGCCAACAGGCGCAGCAATAAAACCAGCCGTCGCTACACCGCCAACAGTACTGCTCAAAGTGGCACCTCCGGGGTTGCCTGCTTGTGCTGTCCAAGTACCTGTTGAAGGGTTGATGCCCGTCAAAGTGGCATTGGCTCTATAACAAATGGCTTTGTCTAAGCCCGCATCGGGTTTCGCTGTCACGACGACGAGGGCGGTATCGCTGATTCCATTGTTCGTCCAGAGAAAAGTATATGTACCCGCATTGCTGAAATTGGTAATGGTCGTGGTGGCAGATGTAGGTGTCGTAATCGTTGCAGTACCTGGATTTCCACCATCAGCCGTCCATGTACCTGGCGTGGTGGTTGCTGCCATAGTCACAGTGCCAAATTGACAAGTGGCTCTGTCTGGTCCAGCATTGACTTGTTGGATACCCATATTGACACCTGTTACATTGGCTAAATTCGTGCTAACGGCAATGGCTGAATTGGGTGCACCTGATTCAACACCTGTGCCTGCAAGGTTGTTCGTTCCAAAAACCTCGCCTGCGCTTACCCACCTTGTCGGAAGGGAAGCGGCTGTTGGTGCTAATGTATAAAGTGCAGAATCAGCGGTTGACAATCGCAATGTATAGTTTGTTGTAACATCGGCTAATGGGAAGGCATAAACGCCCGTTGCCGCATTAACGGTTGTTTTGAAGGCTACTTTACCTGTGCTGTCCACCAAATAGGCATAAACCGTTGTACCAGAAGGGTTTCCGAAAGCTGTACCATTGACAAGTCCATCGGAAAGCCCATTGGCATCGTTGTAAAGTGTACCGCTAACTGTAATACTGTTTTTAGCCAAGCCAAAATCAAAAGAAGAGATACAGGTCCCCCCCGCAGTCATGGTTGTATTTCTTTGCGATACAGTCGTGACATAATGATTTGCAGGAATGGAAGAAGGGGCAATTTTGGTGATATAGCATTGCGGATATTTCAAATAAGTGATTGAAACATCGTCAATAAAAACAAAATCGCCCTCGTCAACTAATGCGTTGGTTGCAAAACGGATATAAGTATTTGTCGCTACATAAGGTTTAAGGTCTAAATTATAGACATTCTGATAAGTCGCATCGGTTGTACCATCACCAGAAATTGTATAAATGGTGGTGAAAGAACTGCCGTTCGTAGAGGCTTGAACGAGAATGTCTTCACCTGATGTTAATGTTGCAGAGGCTCTTCGATAAGAAAAACTTAGAAAAGAATAAGAAGCACCACTGGTATTGAGTTGACGTGTGGCTGAACGGTTGGCATCATCAAGCCTTAGTGCATTGGTGAATGCACCATCTTTAAAAATCTCAACGTCCGTATTGGCTTCACTTTGTGCCGGTGTCACGCAAAACCCTACTGAGGGGTCTCCTGCATCCACCCAATTGGTGAACCAAGCCACCGTTCCGTCAGAACCCGATGCACAGCTACTTGAACCATCAGCAGCATCGAAATCATCGCTGACAATTTTTCTTGGATATTGTATGAATTGATAACTACCTGAACTATCTACGGTAACAGAATCTCTTAACTCATTTGCTTCTGCTGTTGTGTTGCAGTTACCGTCTAAATAGAGATAAACTTTTGCACCTGCAAATCCAGTACCCGTGTCGTTATTGGCACCGTCTTTATTTCTATCTAAAAAAACTTGTCCTGAAATACTGTTCTGGTCATTTGGTAAAGGACATGAATTGATTGTTACGTAAACGGTTGCGAAATCGCAGACAATAGAAGGCGTTGAACAGATACTGTATTCAAAAACATCTGTACCTTGAAAACCGAGGTTAGGCGTATAAAGAATCGTACCATTGGCGTTGAGCGTGACTGTACCATTGGCAGGTTGGCGCAAACCTAAATTGTTTAGAGAAGCTGGGTCGAGGGTCGCTAAAAAGCCAATATCGTTGTTCAAAACAGAAATGGTCACAGGTTGATTGGTCAACGTCAAGGCATAGTCGTCGTTGGCAAATAGTAATTTCGTTCCACACAATGGCTGCATAGTCGAACCGACATCCCAATAAGGATTTGCAGGACCAGAAGATGCCGGGTCTTCACCATAAACCATAGCGATTTTTGTACCATCACAAGTGAAAACGGCTAATCCACTTTGGTCATTATCTGAATCAAATAGCTTGACATATCTCAAAGCACTCAATGGAATCGCCACATCATAGTTTAATCCGCATGGGCTTAATGGTCCACTACTTAATATTGCACCATTGTATTTGACATAAATCGTTGTATTGGCAGTCGGAGTGACCCAAACAGGATTACCGTTCGCTGTGCCATTTGTAGAACCTGGTGCCCAAGCAACAGATGAAAAAGTCGTCAAGCGAGCTTCCGATATCAAATTGAAAGCCCAGTCGTAGGTTGCCCCGTTGTTTCCGCCCGCTGGAATCGGTGGCGATGGCGGCGTATATGAGTCCACGATTTCAATCGCTGTAAATGATTCACCTGTTGGGTTGACAAATTTATAGGCAGCCGTTGCAGACAAAGCCAAAGGGAAACGGACAACCGTTTTAGCGGGCAAAACAATAGACCCACTTGCGGGCGCACCCGAAGTCCAATTGATGGTGATAGCTCGATTAAGACTATTGTATAACATGACAACGGCTGTATCCGGGGACTGAGTGGTCGGAACGGGTGTATAATAAGTATTTGAATACCAAGAAGATGGGAAAATGGGTATTTCACGACTCGAATAACCGTCAATACCTCCAAAGTGAACGTCAACGCCTATTGGTGCTGAACTGGTTACAATCGCACCATTGAGAACACCACCGTTGACTAAAAGGGATTGTCCTTCGTTTAATACGGTCGTCGTTTCAAAAGTACCGTTGTTATCTTTATCAATATTGATGGTCGTATTGTTCTCTGATGCTCTCACAAATAAGGCAGTATAAGCAAAGTCTTGGCTTGGGTAATTCTGACCAACAGGAATAGTAAATGATTTTCCAAAATCATTAGAGGGTGTCACATTCGATTTCATACATTGAAGACCTATTGTCGCAGGCTCTCCCATGGCTTGTGTTACGGTTATTAGACCCGAAGATACAATTTTGTCTTTGCCATCATAAAAGACATTAGACGATACCCTTGGGTTGGCGGGTATTGTGTTATCAAATACGATACTTCCCCCTGATGGAATAATATCATTGGAATAACCTGGAGCAATACCATTGAAGGGATTCCCGTCACCCCAAACTTGGGTCGTTGATTGAATAGGGTTATTTATATCCGTTTCATAACCATCTTCCCAATGGTCCCATGTAACAACCATATTTGGGTACGGCATTTTAAGGCTGATGATGGTTCTGATATTGTTGATCGTCAATCCTTGGTTTTGCGAAGCCAAAAGTGCTGTCCGAGCGTCTTGTTCGGGAAATGGTATATAATAAACGTGGCGTTGCGTTGCTTCGGCACAAGCATCGTAAATGGTCGGGTCAATCGTCACGAAGACTTTGGCTGTCGCACATAGGGGTATAAATGAGTTATCACAAATACGATAAGTAAAACTATCCGTACCCGAAAAAGAGCCATTCGGCAGATAGACCAACTGCCCACCAGAAATGAGTGCTGTTCCATTAGTGGATTGTGTTTGGACACTCAAAGAAGCCACATTGATGTTGTTGTTTAAGTCAAAATCATTTGCCAAAACATCAACAACAAGAGGAGAACCACCAGAGCCTATCCCATAGTCTGTGACAGCGACGGGAGAGCAAAGAGGAGAAACAGAAACAGATTTTGTCGCTGTTGTAGGTCCGTTACAACCCGCGGCACTCGCCGTAATAATACTCGTACCTGTCCATGTAGATGGATAGGTTACCGCTCCCGTAACAGAGTTAATGGTACATCCCGCGGCTAAACTCGTTGCGTCGAGGCTGTAAGTGATACCTGTTGTGTTTGTTGCCGTTGCCGTATATGTTCCTGTCAACGCACAACGCGAGGAACCTCCGACTGCAAAAGTGGGTGTTCCTACTGAGGGGGTGATTGTTACAGTATGAGTAGCCGTTTTTGGTCCACTACAACCTGCTGCACTTGCCGTAATCGTAGTCGTACCACTCCAACCTGCTGCATAAGTCACAACGCCTGTGGCTCCGACAATGCTATTGCCACCTGTTATGCTCGCTCCATCGAGCGTATAAGTGATACCAGTCGTATTCGATGCAGTTGCCGTATAAGTGACCGAACCCGCCCCTTGACAACGTGTTGAGGTTGTACCCAATGCAAAAACAGGCGTTGATACTGAGGGGGTCGTTGTGACCGTGTGCACCGCTGTTTTAGGTCCACCACAACCTGTCGCAGTAGCCGTAATTGTTGAAGTTCCTGTCCATGTTGACGTAAAAGTCACATTGCCATTGGTTGTATTGATGGTATTTCCAGCCGATAAACTCGGGACATCAAGGCTGTAAGTGAGACCTGTTGCATTCGTAGAGGTTGCCCCATAATTGACCGTTCCAGCGGCATTACACCTTGTAGAGGTTGCGCCTAAGCTAAATACAGGTGTGCCAATCGTAGGTGTACAAATATCAAACGTAAGAGGTTTTACATTCACAACGGTGTTTTCGTAACCTTCTTTGGCAGTAGCTGGAATACTATATGTCCCAAGTGTTGAAGGTGTCACCCATGTATATTCATAAGTTCGTGTACACCCCGCAGTAGCAACCGTAGTGGCAGCGACAGTCGTACCGGGCGGTGTAATTGTAATATTAAGCCCCGTTATATCGCTAAAACCAAAAGGGTCGGTCACTATGACTCGTGGATAAACTGTCGTACCGCCAGCTGCATTGGTGATAATACTACCCCCAGGATAAGCAGCATTGTAAACAGCATAAGTTGGAATATCAATGTATGTCGTAACAGGTAAATTAATTTTAGAGGGCTTGGTCTGGCTGTCGTAATCTATTCTAAAAACGACACCTGCTTGTGCCGTTGTAATTTGTAGCGCTATGGCTTGTCCTGCCGGCACAGTGACATCTGAGCCAATTGTACCCGTCCATGTCAATAAACCAGTCCCACTATTATATGTGGGATTACTGAGTGTAATGATATTTGTTGTGCCATATTTCAAAACAGCCGTTATAGTAGGTGAAGCGGGCATTGAGCCGCCAAGCACTGTGATATAGTTTGTTACCGTTATGGGTTGCCCTGATTTAATAGTCAGTGGGCTACATAGAACAGGATTTTGTGAAAAAGTTGTATTTGTTGCCAATGTTGCTGGTTTGACGGATATAGCACCTATTGCCCAATCTTGAATTGCTGAAGCCGTCCAATCCATTGAAACAGAAGATGCCCCGGATTCAGTACTACCACCGCCATACATTTCACTACCTGTGGCAATATTCCATGATTGCGTTTGACCAGAACCGACGGAAAGGGTCGCATTTCTTAGAGCGACGACATCATACACCAATTCACCCGTTGCAGAGGCGACACTTATTGAAGGCGCTGTAGTTTTATTTTCTGTTCCAGCAAAAGTGCCTAAAGGGTTTGTTTGGTCAACACCTGTGAAGGTTGTGACACCCACAACAATACCTTTATCAGGGTTTGCGCTTAAAGTGACAACGACATTTGCCGTTCCAGAAGGTGGATTAACTAAACTATAAAGGTGTATTCTGGCATTGCCGTTTGAAATAACCTCTCCTACTAAATTGAGCGAAATGCCGCCATAAGTCACACCCGTTACTAAACTGTTTTTTTGTGAAATACCGACAAGCATCAAACGATTATAACCTGTACCTGTCGTATGTGATACGCTGAAAGTAGTAGAACCGGGGTTACTAGAAGAACTGGTACTTTTCGCTGCAATCGCTACGGCACTTGTCATACTGAGGGGGTTGGTTGAACTTGTTGTTGCGTCGGCTGTGGCAACAGGATCCATTCTATCCAATGCTTGTGAAGGGTCAGAAAGATACAATTGTTTATT
>JAYSQG010000093.1:0-4709 GCA_043721685.1 Saprospiraceae bacterium
AAATACGTTGATAAATAATTGATTTTCAAGATGATAAACAATTTTTAAAAACATATTAATAATCACACGAAAAGATATGATGTATGGACAGTTTTGAAAGCTGTCCGATACGTACTATTTAAATATTAAAATATTCTTCAAACCAAAACCATATTCATTATGAACAGATTACGTGATAAAGTTGCCATTATAACAGGCGCAGCGGGCGGCATGGGCGCAGCCGAAGCCAAACTATTTGCTGAAGAAGGTGCAAAAGTCTTAGCCACCGATATTCAAGATGATAAACTAAAAGCTTGGGTCACAGCAGCTCAAAAACAAGGGCTTGATATTGCTTGGATGAAGCACGATGTGACCTCCGAAAGCGATTGGAATCTCGTGGCGGCTAAAACAATTGAGCTATACGGGCGCATAGATATACTCGTCAACAATGCGGGTATTTATCCTGTGGGCTTGAGTTTGGATACGACAACAAAGGAATTGTGGGAAAAAGTGATTGCCATAAACCTAACGGGTCCTTTTTTAGGCTGTAAAACCATTGTGCCACACATGCGCCATGTTGACGGCGGTTCTATTGTCAATATAGCTTCCATCGCAGGGTTTGTGGGCGGTAATGGGACGGCTTATTCTGCTTCCAAGGGTGGTTTGCACATGTTAACCAAAGACTTGGCAGTCACTTTAGCACCTGACAATATTCGTGTCAATGGCATATCGCCTGGCGGTGTTTTGACACCTATGACTGAGCCGCTTTTAGCCAACGAAGTCGTTAAAGAATCCATCAAAAATTCATCGCCACAAGGGCGTATGGCGGATGCCATCGAAATCGCTTATGGAGCTTTGTTTTTAGCATCCTCTGAAGCTTCCTTTGCAACAGGAACAGAGTTGGTGTTGGATGGTGGCATGATAGCGCGTTAAAAACGTATCAAATTCCACTTTATAAATTACTGATTTTCAATCAATTAACTTGCGTCAAGTTTAAAGCTTGACGCAAGTTCCCCTCATTTGCCCGTCTTAAAGTGCCACGCCGCCATTCACCCCAATGACTTGTCCATTGATATAAGACGCTTCATCAGATGCTAAAAACAAATACGTATAAGCTATATCTTCTGGTAAACCCGCTCGACGAGCAGGAATCGCTCTAATTTGCTGTTCCCGAATTTCCGCAGGAATCGCATCGGTCATATCCGTTTGAATAAAACCAGGGGCAACAGCATTGGCTGTGATGCCTTTTGAACCCAATTCCTTTGACCACGTGCGGCACATCGCTATCAAGCCCGCTTTGGCAGCGGCATAATTTGTTTGCCCAAAAGCACCATGCACACCGACGATTGAAGATGTACAAATGATGCGCCCATAATTGCGCATGACCATGTGCGGCGCAACGGCTTTGGTGCAATTGAAAACGCCTGTCAAGTTGACATCTATGACTTGTTGCCATTCGGCATGGCTCAT
Source organism: Saprospiraceae bacterium (assembly GCA_043721685.1). GTDB lineage: Bacteria > Bacteroidota > Bacteroidia > Chitinophagales > Saprospiraceae > JAAFJT01. The sequence continues at coordinate 1,450 of JAYSQG010000093.1, forward strand.
TTTCATAAACGACTTGTCGCGGGTGATGCCCGCATTGTTTATTAAAATATCAATTTTACCGTATTTGTCCACGATGTTTTGCGCTGCTGCTTCGAGCGCGGGTACGTCCGTAACACTTATTTTCTGAAATTCGGCATTAAAACCTGCGGCACGCAAGTCGGCAGCCGTTTTTTCGCCTTCGTCAAGCATATCCCAAATGACGACGGTTGCGCCTTCTTTTGTAAAAATTTCAGCAGTTGCTTTGCCGATACCACGTGCGCCACCTGTGATGATGGCTATTTTGTCTTTTAATCGCATATTTCTAATGATGTAAGATGAAAGATGAAATGGTGAATGAATAATAGGGAAGTCCCCTCAGTAAAACGCGTAAATTTAACCCATTTTTGGCTTTTGTCTTGTTAAATTTTCAGACGTTAATCATCGCAAACTGGTCTTTTTTATGCCCATAAAGCTCAAAAAAGAAGGGGTCTATTGCAGAACAATATACCCCTATTACAATTCAAATCGTGTTAGTTTTTTTTTTAAAAAAAGTAGTGATTAGCTCTTCATTACAGCTGATTTTTTATGCCTTGCTGTAATATATTTTTTGCCATTCCCATCCATCTTGTAATGTTTGAGAACGTAGTAGCCAAAGTATTTATCTATTTGGGTAATCCATAAATGAATTTTTACAACTGCAAATGTCTCTATTCTAATCTATAAAAAAGTTATCAAAAGATAATAATTGGGCTCAAAAAACACATCTCAGCAGTTTTAAATCTTGATAACAATCAATACTCTTCCATTTATATTGTTCTTATCCTCGATAATCTAAACCACGATTTCAATGACTTCGGCATCAGCATAAGCGATACAACTCAAAGTACCCCCCCTCAGTATTTCGTCTTCAAACAGATTATCATTGGCAGGCATCACCACTTTTCCTTTTGTTGTTTTACAAAAACAGGTTGTGCAAACTCCGCCTTTGCAACTATAGGGCAAGTTTATACCGTTGTCCAAAGCCGCATCTAACAGTGTTTTGCGAAAAGGGACTTCAATATGGTAGGTTTTGTTTTGAAAATGAATGGTCAAACGTGTCGGTTTGCCAAAATCTTTTAAAGTCACGTATTCTTGAAAAGTCGGAATCACAAAATCCTCTCGATGTATTTGTTTGTCCGTAAAGTCGAGGAAATGCAGCGACATCGTCGCCATGCGCATAAAAGTTGTTGAACCACATAAATAAAAAGCCGCATCTCGCTTCTTACCCACCAATTGTTTATTGACCATCTCCATCAAAATGTCTTTGCTGAGATACGCTGGCGGGTGCCCATCTGTTGGACGACTGAAAAAATAGTGAATATTTATGTTTTCGACCCCCTCCCGAAAGAATCGGGATGTTCCATCAGTATAAGCCGCTATTTTATCATAAAAAACCGTGTTTTCAGGGTTTCTAGACTGATAAATCAAGGAAATCTGTCCTTTATAACCACTTTTGACCAATGTTTTTATCATCGAAAAAACGGGCGTGATGCCCCTGCCCGCCACAATAAAAAAGTAGTGTTTCACCTGTGCAAAAGGCTTCGGCAACACAAAACGCCCTGTTGGTAACAAAGCGTCTAAAGTATCACCCACTTGAATATGATCGTGCAACCAACGCGAAATTTCCCCATTTGCCACTCTTTTAATCGTAATAGACAACGCATCATCGGCAACAGGCGACGAACTCAATGAATAAGAGCGTCGGATGTCGCGACCATTTGCCGTAGAAACCAATGTCAGAAACTGACCCGATTTGTAGTGAATGACTTCGTTGTCAATACTTTGCAAATGAAACGTCTTTGTGTCGGATGTTTCAATATCTATGTGTTTTACTCGAAAAGTCCGCATATTTGTCATAAAAGGATATCTGCTTTTAAGCCGTTCTGTTTTAATATTTTGCGTAAAAATAGACAAATTGAGCCGTTTCCGACCGCCACAACTTCTTACTATCCATCTTTTTTAAGAAAACAACGCAAACCGTTTCAAGCACAAACCCGCCGTAGAGGCGTAAAATTTTGCGCCGCCGATACACCAAACAAACATAAATCCCATTACAATGCAATATGCATCGTCCTGAAATAGGTTGTCAATAGCCAGTTAAAAGTATGACAATCAAAGAGTTGAAAAAACTGTCACGAGGCCGTTGGAATGGGTCAATGAAACGGAGTGCCGTGCAGCAATGGCACATAGGCCCTTTGACATTAAAAGAAATCTTGTTAACTTTGAAAATTAATCGGTGTGAGTTTCGCCGTTGGGTACGTTGGGAATATCATCACTGGGTGACAAAACATAAAACAGGATTATATATGACACGAGAAACGAAATTGCAGGAGCTGCAAAAGCAGCTTAAAGTCTTGGAGGAGAAACTTCAAAGAAGTGCATCTCAACGAAGCGCAATACAAAGCAACGGGTTTCGTCTTAGCGGGTTTTGAAAAAAGGCATTAAATATCTACTATCAGCAAGAATTGCGTAAATCAAAATTAGCTTTCGCAAAAAGTGATTTACAGAGTTGTTGGCTACACTTAGAAAGAGCACATATTTTGGGACAACCTTATCCAATTGAACACACGGCTGTTCATTGAAAAATGCTTTTATTGGGCTTTAAAACAAAAAATAGTAAAGAAATAATTGGGCTACTGCCTCGATTATTGGTCGGTGGCGTCAAGTCGTTTGTTGGCAAAATACCAGTCGGTAATACAGGTGGTGCAAATGTACCGCCACTAAAGCCAATGGAAATTCCAGGCGATTTAAAAATTATACTTCAACAAAATCAATAAAAAATGCAACATCAACACATTTACGATAAAGACGGCAAACGACTTTGTTGCACATTGGAAGAAAGAATTTACACCAATGCAGGTGCTAAAGAACTCTTAAAAGACGGTCATTCGGAACACGATGGACACGACCATGAAGCGCACGGAGACGATGATGGACATGACCATTCAAGCGGTAGCGACAGCACTTTTTCGATGTTTTTACCCGCCATTATCAGTTTGGTTTTGTTATCTATTGCCATTTTAATAGATAATTATTTCCCTCAAACATGGTTTACGGGTTGGGTTCGGATTGCTTTGTATGTCGTGGCATACATTCCCGTAGGTCTTCCTGTTGTTAAAGAAGCTTTTGAAAGCATTGGCAAAGGCGAAATATTTTCAGAGTTTTTGTTGATGAGTATTGCCACTATCGGCGCATTCGCCATTGGTGAATATCCCGAAGGCGTTGCCGTCATGTTGTTCTAT
>JAYSQG010000094.1:0-1450 GCA_043721685.1 Saprospiraceae bacterium
GTGTTGCCACCTTGCGCACCCTTTTTAACAAACCCAATGAATACTACGTCAGTGACCAAATGGGTGTTATTTACCGCATAAAAGATAAAAAAGTCGAGCAATACCTTGATATAAGAACTTTTAAAAGCAATTTTAAAAGCAATTTCATTTTCTCTCCAGGTATCGGCACAGGGCTTGGCAGCTTCGATTTTCACCCCGATTTCAATGAAAATGGGCTTTTTTATACCACTCACGCTGAAAACTACTTAGAAAAACCCGCCATCAATGACAAAGTTTGGGCAGATAGTATTGGCGTAGGCTTACAATGGGTCATTACAGAATGGCATGTTGAGGACGTGAACGCCTTCCCGTTTAAAGGAAAAAACAGAGAAGTTTTAAGATTCAATACGCCCACAACAGCACATGGCGGACAGGATTTGTCCTTTGCGCCCAATTTGTCAAAAGAGGATAAAGACTATGGAATGTTGTATTTGGGCATTGGTGACGGTGGCTCAAATAACATCAAATTGCCCGAATTGTGTCACTCGCCAAAATCCCTTTTGGGAACGATTATCCGCATTGACCCCCTCAGTAAAAATGGCGTTTTTGACACGTATGGTATTCCTGCTGATAACCCTTTTACCAGCCAAACGGAGAAAGGTATCCAAAAGGAAATCTATGCTTTTGGTTTTCGCAATCCGCACCGCTTTGCTTGGCATGAGGGTAAAATGCTGGTGGCGGATATTGGCGAAGCCAATGTTGAGGAAATTAATGTCGTGCGCAATGGGGGTGATTATGGTTGGAGTAATCAAGAAGGACATTATGGCATTTCAACAAAAAATGATAAAACGGTGGTTTTTGATATTTCAGAAGCCGATAAAGCGAAATATATATTGCCCATTGCTCAATACGACCACAGTGATGGCAATGCAATCAGCGGCGGTTTTGTCTATAAAGGCGCATTAAAAGCCTTAGAAAACAAGTACATTTTTGGCGATATTGTCACGGGCAGGTTGCTTTTTATGGAAGCCAATCATTTGGAAAAAGAAAATGATTTATTTGATATAAACATCATCTCAAACGGGAAAGAAAGCTCTTTGCGTGAAATAATCAATCAAAAAAGGGTGCATTTACGCATTGGATACGGCCCATTTTCGGGAGATTTATTCATAATGACAAAACCCGATAACAGGCTTAGAAAAGTCGTAAAAGCCTATTTTAAATAAACAAAATGGAAAAAAAAGAAGTAATTATCGTGTTTTTGATGCTTTTGTCAAATTGGGGTTTTGCCCAAAATTGGCAATCCCTTTTTAATGGTAAAACATTAGACGGTTGGGCGGTTGTGGACAAACCCGCGAATGTCCAAATCAAAGACAGTAGTATGGTGCTACACATGACACCTTATACTTCCCGTCATGCGTTTGTGCGGACGCTTGAGAAGTACCGAGATTTTATTTTTGAAGTGGAGTTT